>URJL01000003.1 GCA_900548115.1 uncultured Eubacteriales bacterium | reverse complement strand
CATCCAAATCCGTTTGTCAAGCCCTTTTTTCACATTTTTTTGATTTTTTTCGAAATAAGGCAAAATGTCGGCTTGATCGCGGCTTTTGAGGGGCAAAACTGTGCAAATTGTTTTATCACTGTCCTATTACGAATCCAGCTCCGCCAAAATCGTCTCGATCCGATCAAGATCCAGCTTTTTCTTTCTGCCTTTAATCCCGATCATGCGGCTGCGGCGGCAAAACGTTTTTTGCGCCATGCGGCGCACATCCTCCTCGCCGACCGCCTCATAGCGTGCGCTGCGCTCCGAAAGGCTTGTGCTGCCGCCGCCGAGAATGTGATTTTCGTACGCCATGGTCCAGTTCAGCTCCTCGGCATTGTCCAAAAGCAGGCAGGCATTGTCGGTGTAATAAATCTTGGCATTGGCAAGCGCCGCCGTGCCGACCTCTTTTTTCATCTCGTTCAGAAGCCGCACCGCCGCCGACAGGCTGTCGTAAAGATCTTTGAGCGAGACCTCGTAGGACACGCTCAGATTCGCGGCGTTCCCATACTCTTCCAACTTTGCGTCATAGCTGTAAATATACCCGAGCTTTTCCGAAAGTTCGCCGAAGAAGCGGCAGTTTTCGCCCGCGAACATCACGTCGTAAAAAAGCGAACGAATCGGCTTTTCCTCGGGTGTGCCCTCCATATCAAAACACAAAAGCACCATATAGTAAGTGCTGTCCCGCAAAAGGATCGGAGAGCGCCGATTGCCGAACGACGCGGGAAGCGGGGTTTTGTTTTCGCGGGATATCGCGGGGAAAAGCATATAGGACTCGACCTTTTGCGCAAGAAGATCAAGATCCGCGTCGGAGAAATTGCCCGTCGCATAGAAAAACGCGTTGTCGCACGAAAAGAGCCGTTTTCTTGCCTCCTCACACTTTTTCGGTGTGATGCGCGAAACACTCCCGAGCGTTCCCGTGATCATGCGGGCAAGCGGGGTCTTATCCCAGACCTCTTTTTTTACGACATATTCGAGCGAGCTATTTTCGTCGCACTCGCGTATTTCGGCGCGGATGCGTCCGCGTTCCGATTCGAATTCCTCGCCCGAAAGAGTCTCGGACAGCGGCTCGAACAGCTTTGTCAGGATATCGGCGGCAAGCGAAAAGCGCGAGCTTTTTCCCGTGATGCAGAATTGCATGAACTCTTTATACGTCGCCGCCGTGAAGGTAAGACCGGCGGAATCCAAAAGATCATACAATTTTCCTTCATATATGTAGTTAATATTGCGGAACACGATATGCTCGACGAAATGCGAAATTCCGTTTTCCTTTTCGTCCTCGTACAGTACTCCCGCCCGCGCGTACAGGCAGAGACAAAAGCCGTGAAGTCCCGGACTTTTCAGACTGTACAGCGGAATTTTATTTTTTGTTATTCTTTGTTCTTCCCGTCCCTCGGCATATTGTTTCGTCACGTTCTTGTCCTTTCGGTCGCAGGTATTCATCCGCAAATTTCTTCTACAATTATTATATTCAAATTGCACCGCCCGTCAAGGGCAAGAGGAAATTTTGGCAAAAATATGAAATCCTCTTGTAAAAAATGCAAAAAAATCCCGCAAACCTTGTTTTTTGCCCTTTTTTGTGCTATACTGTTTTTTGGAAGAATTTGGTTTCTTCCCTATTTTTTCCCGATCAATCAGGATAAACAAAAAAAGGAGACGATATTTCTATGGCAGTCAAAGAATTTAAAGCGGAAAGCAAAAAGCTCCTTGATCTGATGATAAACTCCATATACACCAACAAGGAAATTTTCCTGCGCGAGTTGATCAGCAATGCGAGCGACGCACTGGACAAATTGCATTTCAAGAGCCTTACCGATTCGTCGGTCGGACTTTCGGAGGACGACTACCGTATTCTTCTCACGATTGACAAGGACGCGCGCACCTTAACCGTATCCGACAACGGAATCGGCATGACGAAGGACGAATTGGAAAACAATCTCGGCACCATCGCCAAAAGCGGCAGTCTTGATTTCAAAACGCAGAACAAGGACGAAACGCTCGATATCATCGGTCAGTTCGGCGTCGGTTTTTACTCCGCCTTTATGGTCGCGTCGAAAGTGACGGTCATCAGCCGCGCGTTCGGCTCGGACAAGGCGTACAAATGGGAGAGCGAGGGCGCGGAAGGATATACGATCGAGGAAGCCGAAAAGGACACAGTCGGAACCGACATCATTCTGACGATCAAGCCCGACACCGAGAACGAAAAGTACGGCACTTTCCTCGATGAATACGGCATTGTCGGCATTGTCAAAAAGTACAGCGACTACATTCGTTATCCTATTAAAATGGAACGCGAAAAGAGCCGCGAAAAGGCGCGCCCCGAAAACGCGCCCGAGGATTACAAGCCCGAATACGAGACCTATCGCGAGCTTGAGACCTTAAACAGCCGCAAGCCGCTTTGGAAGCGCAAGAAGAGCGAGGTTTCCGACGAGGAATACAACGAGTTTTACAAGAGTACCTTCTACGATTACGAAAATCCGTTAAAGGTCATCTCGACCTCTTCGGAGGGTGTGGTCGACTACAATGCCCTTCTGTTTATCCCCTCGCACGCTCCCTTTGATTTTTACAGCAAGGAATACAAAAAGGGACTTGCCCTTTATACGAGCGGCGTCATGATCATGGAAAAATGCGCCGATCTTTTGCCCGATTATTTCGGCTTTGTCCGCGGCGTGGTCGACAGCGCCGATCTGAGTCTCAATATCAGCCGTGAAATCTTACAGCAGGATCATCAATTGAAGGTCATTCGCAAAAATCTCGAAAAGAAGATCAAAAACGAGCTTTTGACGATGCGCGACACCGATCGCGAGAATTACGAAAAATTCTTTAAGGAATTCGGACGCGTCCTGAAATTCGGCATTTATTCCGATTACGGCGTCAACAAGGATACTCTTTGCGACCTTTTGCTCTTCTATTCCGCATCGCAGAAAAAGCAGGTCACGCTCGACGAATATGTCACCGCCATGCCCGAAGGGCAAAAGTGCATTTACTTTGCCGCCGGCGACAGCATCGAGCGGTTAAGTAAACTTCCCGCCGCCGAGAGCGTTCTCGATCACGGTTATGACCTTCTCCTCTGCACCGACGACGTGGACGAATTCTGTTTGCAGATGCTGCGTACCTACAAAGAAAAGGAATTCAAGAACATCGGCTCGGGCGACCTCGGTCTTGAGACCGACAAGGAAAAGGAAGAGCTGAAAAACGAGACCGATTCGGCAAAGGAGCTTCTTTCGGAAATCAAGAAGGCACTGGACGGCAAAGTCACCGACGTTCGTCTTTCGGCAACCTTAAAGGAACACCCCGTCTGCCTCACGAGCGAGGGCCCCGTTTCGATCGAAATGGAAAAAGTTCTTCGTTCCATGCCGGGAAGCGAGGGTGTGACCAGTTCCAAGATTCTCACCATCAACGCTTCGCACAAGATCTTTGACGCGCTGAAGGCGGCATACGCTTCGGGCGACACCGAAAAAGTCGACCGCTACGCTTATCTTCTGTACAATCAGGCGCGCCTGATCGAGGGGCTTCCGATCGACGATCCGGTCGAGTACACGAAGGCGGTCTGCGAGCTGATGAACTGAAAGGCGCGCTTTTTCGGCGCGGGATACGAAAATCATGAAAAAGACAAAAAAGCGCGGTAAAAACCGAGAAAAGAGAAATCCTTCCGCGGGCACGCTTGCGGCGCTTGCTCTGTTTCTTCTTTGCATCGCACTGCTCGTCGTCGCGATGCAAAAATCGCACGCGGTCTCGGTAAAGCTTCCGAGCGGCGCGCCTCTGCCGTCGAGTCGCGCCGCGGAAGGGGCGGAAAACGGGGAAACGTCTTTAAAAACGCTGACCGACAGCGACGGAATTTCCGACGCAAAAGACAAGCAGATCGAAAACGAAGACACGATCGGCGAGGGCGCCGCTTCTTCGGCATCGGTCGATATTCCCGAAGCGCCGCTTGATTCCGACACCGCTGCCGGCGCGCAAGCGCCCGAAAACACCGTCGGAAGCGAGGAGCCGACAAACGGAAATGAGAGCGAAAGCGGCACGGCAAACGAACCTATCCCGCCCGCACCGCACGTTTCGGTTTCGGGCATTTTCCTCTCGGTCGATTCCGTCTCGCTCACGGTCGGCGAAAGCCGCATGCCCATCGTCACCATGTCCCCCGCCGACGCATCGGATAAAGGGGAAATTTGGACAAGCGACGACCCGCAGATCGCCGTTGTGAACGGATACGGAAACATCACGGCAAAAAGCGCGGGGGCTTGCACCGTTACGGTGACCTCACGTGAAAATCCGGCCGTCGCGGCGTGTGTTTCGGTGACGGTAAATGAGCGTGTCGAGCCGCAGGTGACGTACATAAACGGGATTCTCATCGCCAACAAATCCTATCCGCTTCCGTCGGATTACAATCCCGGAACCGATCCGACGGCAAAGGCGGCGCTCGACACCATGATTGCCGCCGCCGCGCAGGAAAACATTTCGCTGTGGTCGCGCTCGGGCTTTCGGAGCTACGATACGCAAAAAATCCTGTATGACAGCTACGCCCGTCGAGACGGCGCAGCCGCCGCCGACCGCTATTCGGCGCGCCCGGGATATTCCGAGCATCAGACGGGACTTGCCTTCGATCTGAATTCGCTTTTGCAAAGCTTTGCCGAAACGGCGGAGGGAAAGTGGCTCGCCGCGCATTGTACGGAGTACGGATTCATTATCCGCTACCCCAAGGATAAAGAAGACGTAACGGGTTACTTGTACGAGCCGTGGCACGTCCGTTATCTCGGCATCGACACGGCAAAAGCCGTCGCCGACAGCGGACTTACGCTGGAGGAATATCTCGGTATCACCTCGGCTTACGCCTCCTGATTTTCGTGCATTTTTTCTTCCCGCAACCATGTTTTTTGCCTCCGAAACAATCGGTTCTCGTCCCGTCGGACGAGCCGTTTTTTCGGGGGCTTGCATTTTCTCGAAAAATGTGGTATACTATTTTAGTATGCGAAACTCTGAAAGGAGAGGATGAAACGCATGAAACGCTCAAAAAGCTTCTTTTTCGGACTTTTGAGTGCCGTACTTCTTTTGCTTTTTCTCGTCCCCGGTGTAAGTGCCGAACATTATTCGATCGACGGATATGAGATTCCGATCGAGATCATCATCAACAACGAAAAGATTCTCACAAACGAGGGCGCCTTTTTGGAAAACGGGATCACTTACGTTCCCGTCCGCCCGATTTCCGAAGCGCTCGGCGCGTCGGTTACGTGGGAAGCCGAAAGCCGCACGGCGTCGGTCACGCTCACCGGCGTTACGGTTTCTTTCTCGGAAAACGCCCCTCTTCCCGAAAACGCCGCCGTTGTGTACGAAAACACGCTGTTCGTTCCCGTGCGCACCCTTGCGGAGGCGCTGGGGCTCGGTGCCGAGTGGGACGAAAACTATTATCAGGTTCACCTTACCGCGCCGACCCTTACGGTGAGCGACGAATACGTCGACCAAAATTTTCGCAACAGCGATGTTCTTCTCATCGCACAGGTGCTGCAATGCGAATGCGGCTCCTCGCCGTTTGAAGGAAAGATCGCCGTCGCCAACATCATCACCAACCGCGTGGCGCATCATCAGTTCCCCTCGACCGTCAAAGAGGTCATCTACGACCGCCGCGGCGGAAGCGTACAGTTCCCGCTTGCCTACAACGGGCGGATCGACAACGTTCCCTCGACCGAATGCATTCTCGCCGCAAAATGCGCCCTTTCGGGCGTTGTCGTCGCGAAGGACTGCCTGTTCTTCCAGGCGGATTGGGTGGAGGATTCCTGGCTGAACCGCAACCGCACCTATGCGATGTCGAGCGGCGGAAACGCATTTTTTAACTGAAAAAGCAAAAAAAAGCGTCCCGAAGAAATTTCTTCGGGACGCTTGCCTTTTCCGCGCAAAAACCGCCCGCGAAAATTCTCGCGGGCGGTTCGTTTTTTTGGATTCATACCTTATTCGGCATCAGCCTTTTCCTCTTCGGTCTCGGTCTTTTCTTCCGTTTCCGCCGATTCTTCGGGCCCTTCCTTCATACTGTCGTCGATCGACACCGAAACGTCGTGAAAATCGTCGGAGTCAAAACCGAAATCGTCGTCTGCGGCGCTCTCGATGCTGAAGCTCAGCTTGATCTTTTTCAAAATAACCGCCGCAATGGCAAACACGGATGTTGCGGCTACGATACCGCCGAGAATGGCAAAAAACTTTTTCATAACAGTTCCCTCCGTTTTCTTTGATATAAAAGTGCGATCGCAAAGGCGTGCGCACCTGTCTTTCGTTTCAAAAAGGCAAAACCCCTTTTTCCTGCTTCTATTATAGCATGACGAAAAAGGAAAAATATGAATTATTTATAAATTTTTGCTTATTCGGCGGATTTTTTCAGGATTCTGTGCTAAAATGAAAGTTAATATTAAAGTAAAAAAAGCAAAATGGGAGAGGTGTATCCGCTTTTCCCGAAATTCATTTTAATCAAAGCAAAAAGGAAGAGTGTTTATGTGCGGATTTGCGGGATTATACAGAAAACTCGGCATAACCGAGGACGATAAAAAAGCTATCATCAACATGTCACAGTCGATTCGTCATCGCGGACCCGACGACTGCAAAACCTATTTTTCGAAAAAATACGCTTTTGCTTTCCGCAGATTGAGCATCATCGACCTTGAGGCGGGCGCTCAGCCCTTTTCCGCCTTTGACGGACGGTACATCGGCATTTTCAACGGCGAAATTTACAATTATCTCGAGCTTCGCAAGGAGCTTTCCGAAAAGGGATATACCTTTTCGACCCGTTCGGAGATCGAGACGATCCTGACGCTTTATCATGACGAAGGACCCGAGTTCATCAAAAAACTGCGCGGCATGTTTGCCATCGTTTTGTACGACAACGAGAAAAACACGCTGTTTTTCGGCCGCGATCCTTTTGGAATCAAGCCCTTTTATTACCGCAGCACCCCCGACGGACTTTCCTTCTCGTCGGAATACAAGGCGTTTATGTTCGACCCCGACATGAAGGAATACAAGATCGACGACGCGGCGCTTCAGAGCTTTTTCACTTTCCAGTACGTGACCGAGCCCGACACCGTATCGCCCGACATCAAGATTCTGCCTGCGGGACATTATGCCGTCATCGATGAGAAAATGACCGTTTCGCCCGTCGAATATTTCGACGCGCGTTTTAAGCCCGACCGCTTTATTTCTTTTGACGAAAAGGAAAAAAGACTGCGCGACGCGGTCATGAAGAGCGTCGAATATCACATGCTCAGCGATGTGCCGCTCGGAAGCTTTTTGTCGAGCGGAATCGATTCGGCGGTCATTACAGCGGTGGCAAGCAAGCTTTGCCCCGGCATTAAGGCGTTTACCGTCGCTTTCGGCGTCAAGGAGTATTCCGAAATCGAAAACGCAAGCGGCATTTCCGAGCATCTTGACATCGACCACATTAAGCTCGTGGCGGGGCTTCCCGATTTTCTTGAAAATTACGAGCGCGTCATTTATCACCTCGACTCGCCCATGGCAGACCCCTCGACCGTCGCCATTTATCTCATCAGCCGCGAGGCGGCGCGCCATGTCAAGGTCGTGCTCTCGGGCGAAGGCTCGGATGAATTGTTCGCCGGCTATAAAATGTACAAGGATTCGATCCCGACAAGCTATCTCTGCGCACTGCCCGGCGGCATGAAAAAGCTGGTTTACGCCCTCGGAAAAGCCCTTCCCGAAGGGACGCTCGGCAAGCACACGCTCATGCGCGACATTCATCCGATCGAGGGACGTTTCGTCGGCAACGCTTTTGTCTTCACCGAAGAAGAAAAGAAAGCTTTTTACAAAAAGTTCGACCCCAACGTGAATTTTGCTCAGCGCACCGCGCCGATTTATGCCCGCGTGCGCGACGTCGACACGCTGACCAAAATGCAATACTGCGACCTGAACACATGGCTCAAGAGCGACATCCTCGTCAAGGGCGACCGTCTTTCGATGGCAAATTCGCTCGAGGTGCGCGTGCCATATCTCGACAAAGAGGTTTTTGCCGCGGCGCAGGCGCTGACAAGCAAGGACAAGCTCGCACACGGCACGACGAAATACATTCTGCGTCACGCTTTTCGCGATCTTCTGAACGAAGAGACCGTCATGCGTCCGAAGCTCGGCTATCCCGTGCCCGTTCGGCTGTGGCTGAAAAATGAGCTGTACGACTGGGCGCGCGACATCATTCTCTCGCCGTATGCCGATGAGTTTATCGAAAAAAGCGCCGTGCTCGAAATGCTCGAACAGCACCGTAAGGGCGAAAAGGACAACTACAAGCCCCTTTGGAACATTTTGACCTTTATCACGTGGTATCGCCTGTATGTGGCGGATATCGAAAACACGCGCCTCCGCGTTCTCGCGGGCGAGCTTTAAAGCGACGCGCACAGAGGAAAACTATGAGTGAAAAAACGGCTTATTCTTTTCGTAAGGCGGTACGGGAAGACGTCCCGCTGATCTTAAAATTCATACGCGCCCTTGCGGTATACGAAAAAATGGAGGACCGGGTTGTCGGCGACGAAAAGCTTCTCGAAAGCGAGCTTTTCGTCCGTCAAAAAGCGGAGGTGATTTTTTCCCTCGAAGGGGAAAAAGAGGTCGGCTTTGCCCTCTTCTTCCACAATTTTTCCACCTTTCTCGGGCGGTCGGGACTGTATCTCGAGGATCTTTTCGTGCTTCCCGAATACCGCGGGAAGGGTTACGGCAAGGCGATCTTAAAAAAGCTCGCGTCCATTGCCGTCGAGCGCGGCTGCGGACGGCTGGAGTGGTCGTGTCTCGATTGGAACAAGCCAAGCATCGACTTTTACCTTTCGCTCGGCGCCGCGCCGATGTCCGACTGGACGGTCTACCGTCTGACGGGCGACACACTTGGTAAGCTTGCCGAGGGCTGAGTGCCCGGGCGGCAAAGACAGCCAATGCTAAATGAAACGAAAGGAGGGGAACCCCGACGGAACGCGCAAGAAGAATTCTTTACGCCGCGGCAAAATACATAACGATGGTCTCGGGGCTTATCCTCGCGGTCGTTTTGATCTTTTACTACGACCGAACTCCGCCCGCCGAGGAAGCTTTTCCGAACGACACGGTTTTCGAGGAGGAAAACGAAACCGACGCGGAGGAGACGCCGCAGTCGATCTTGGTTCCGCATTGCGGCGATATTTCCTACGCTCTTTCCACGCACAAAAACGATTTTTCCTTTGAAAATCCGAGCCGAAACGTATGCCTTCTGCGCGTCTCGATCACCCGTCGGGACACGAGCGAGGTCATTTACGTTTCCTCTCTCATAAGCCCCGGAAAAACGGTCTCGGACGTCTCGTTTTACCGCGATTTCAAGCGCGCCGGCGACTACGGCGCGATGATCAAGATCGACGCCTACCGCCCGGATTTCGGAGCGCATTCTTTGGTGAACAGCATGGTGCTGGACATCGTTATCCATGCTGCGTAAGTTTTGTATCTTAAGGAGAACTTTATGAGCTCAACCGATTCTCCCGTTCGTCTCGGCATTGTCGGGACGAATTTTATCAGCGATCTTTTGTGCGACGCGGCAAAGCGCGCCGAAATACCGCTTGCCGCCGTTTTTTCCCGCAAGCGCGAAACGGGCGAAGACTTTGCAAAAAAGCACGGCATTCCCGCCGTTTTTGACGATTTTGACGATTTTTGCAAGAGCGAACTTTTCAACGCCGCCTATGTCGCCAGTCCGAACTTCTGCCATTTTTCGCAATCGGCGGCGCTCCTTGCGGCGGGAAAACACGTTTTGTGCGAAAAGCCGATCACTTCGAACGTTTCGGAGTTTCGCGCCCTTCGCGATACGGCTCTTGCCCACGGCAAAGTCCTTTTGGAGGCAATGCGCCCCGCATACGACCCGTCGTTTGAGCTTATTCGTTCGCTTCTGCCCCGCTGCGGCAAGCTTCGCCGTGCGATGTTCGAATATTCGCAATATTCCTCGCGATACGACCGCTTTAAGGCGGGGATCATGACCAACGCCTTTGACCCGTCTCTTTCCAACGCCGCCGTCATGGATATCGGCGTGTATCCGATCCATCTTTGCGCCCGCCTTTTCGGACGTCCGAAAAAGCTCCTTTCACATTCCGTCTTTTTGCAGAACGGCTTTGAAGGGCAGGGCGAGGCGATCCTCGATTACGGCGAAATGACGGCGCAGGTCGTCTACTCCAAAATCACCGAGGCGGCACAGCCGAGCTTTATTCGCGGCGAAGAGGGGGAAATTTGGTTCGGAAAGGCTCTTTCCAAGGTCTCATCGGTCTCGTTTGTGCCGCGATGCGGCAAGCCCGAGCCGTGCGATCTTGTGCCCCCCGAAAACAATATGGTATGCGAGCTTTACGCTTTCTGCGACTGTATAAGCGGCAAGCGCGATTTTCGAGAGGAGCTTGCCGTTTCCGAGCTCGCCATGGAAATAATCGACGAGATTCGTCGTCAAAATGCCGTGCGTTTCCCGTCGGACGAAAGATAATATAAAAATGCGAAAAGAGGTTCTGAATCGTATGAAATTTCGGCATTTTGATGCCCTTATGGACGAATACGCCGCCCGCGTTCCGCTTTACGACGCGCGCATATTTTACCGCGGAAAGGAAGTATATCGGCGCTTTCACGGTTTTTCGGATTATGAAAAAACAAAGCCGATAAACGGACACGAGCAATATAATCTTTACTCCTGCTCCAAGTTTTTCACGGTCGCGGGAGCGCTTTTGCTGTGGGAAAAGGGCAAATTTTTGCTTTGCGACCCCGTTATGAAATATCTCCCCGCCTTTGCGGGCGTGAAGGTACTCGACGGCGATACGCTTCGCCGTCCCGCCCGCGCGATGCGCATGGGCGACCTTTTTTCGATGACGGCGGGGCTTACATACGATTATAATACGAAAAACTGTCTCGACGCGGTGCGCGACACAAACGGCACTTGTCCCACGACCGTTTTCCCACGCTATCTTGCCAAAGACCCGCTGGTTTTTGATCCGGGACAGCACTATCGTTACAGCCTTTGCCACGATATGATCGCGGCGGTGTGCGAGGTGATCGTCGGCAAGCGCTTCGCCGATTATATGCAGGAAGCGGTGTTTGACGTTCTCGGTATGGAAAACAGCACCTATCGCGCCGATCGCGTCGATTACGACCGCATGGCGGCGCAGTATATTTACAACGGGGAAACAAATCGGTACGAATCGTGCGGCAAGGAGCTGCAATATTTCGCCTTCGGAACCGAGTACGACAGCGGCGGTGCGGGCTGTCGCTCGACCTCGGACGATTATATCCGTTTTCTCGAAGCGATCCGTACGGGAACGCTCCTGAAAGAGAGCACCGTCCGCAAAATGCACGAAAACCGGCTTTGCTCGAACGCGCTTCGCGATATGATGCTCGGCGCGGATTACGGCTACGGGCTCGGCGTCCGCTGTGAAAAAGCAGGCTCGGATGTGAGCGATTTCGGCTGGGACGGCGCGGCGCGCTCGTTTGCCGCCGTCGATATGGGACACGAATACACGTTTTTCCTTGCCCAGCACGCGCTGGACTGTCCGACCTCGGAGGGAAGATTCCGTCTGCCCGCCGCCGTGCGCGCCGACATTGAAGAAAACTGAAAAGAGGAATCTCTATGTTCGAACATATTGAAAGAGTCTTGTCACTTTTTGAAGAGATGAATGTCCCGTCCTACGATCTTCTGGTCTATCACAAGGGAAAAGAGATATATCGCAGGCTGTACGGTTATGCGGACGAGGAGAAAAAAGTTCCGCTTGCGGGAAGAGAGCTATACAACATTTATTCCTGCTCCAAGGTCATCACAGTGACGGCGGCAATGAGCCTTATCGAGGACGAAAAGCTGGCGCTTAACGATCCCGTGGAAAAATATCTTCCCGCCTTTCGAAACACGCTGATCAAGGAAGCGGAGGGAGTAACGCCGCATGTGCCGAAAAATCGCATGACGATCGAACATCTTTTTACCATGTCGGCGGGGCTTACCTACAATTTTGATACCGACAACTGGCGCGACGCGAAGAAAGACACAAGCGGTCGCTGCCCGACGGTCGAGTCCATGAACTATCTTGCCAAGGATACGCTTCTGTTTGAGCCGGGAACGCACTACTTTTACAGTCTCTGCCACGACGCGCTCGCGGCGGTAACAGAAGTCGTATCGGGTGAACTTTTCCGCGATTACGTAAAAAAACGCATCTTTGACCGCTGCGGCATGGAGCATTCGACTTTTCATGCGCATGATGTTGACGAACAAAACATAGCGGCGCAGTATTATTATCAGGACGGCAAATATATTCCGCTTGAAAAACTGTGTTGCGGCTACCGCGTCGGCACGGAATACGACAGCGGCGGGGCCGGTTGTATCTCATCGACCGAGGATTATGTGCGCCTTTTGGAATCACTTCGCACCGCAACGATTTTGAAACGCGAAACGATCGATCTTATGCGGCAAAACCATCTTTCGGTACAGGCACTGAAGGATTATCCGCTCGTTTATCGCGGCTACGGCTACGGCTTGGGTGTGCGCTGTCCGCTTGCCGGTTCCGAAGTGTATGACTTCGGTTGGGGCGGAGCGGCGGGCGCTTACTGTGCGACGTCGATCGAACACGAATACTCGGTCTATTACGCCCAGCACGTTCTCGGTTCGCCGAATCAGGAGACACGCGACCTGATTGTTCCCGCGCTGGAGCTTGACCTCGGATATTCCCGCGGCGGAAAACGCATGGAGGAGCTTTTCGAGATCTGCAAAGAAAAGCAAAATTCGGGAGGAAACCGCCTGTATTGACCGGTTCTTTTTATTCAAAAATAAAGTCCCGCCGAAAGACGGGACTTTTCCTATTGTTTTACTGTGTTTTAGTTTTTGAGCGAATCAAAATACTCCTTCACAACCTCACGTTCATCAAACGGGATCTTTTCGTGTCCGATCTCCTCATAAAGCTGATTGCCCTTTCCGACCAAAAGAACAATGTCACCCGTCTTGGCTTCGGAAAGTGCGCGGCAGATCGCCTCTTTTCGGTCTTCGATAATGACGTACGCGCCGCTTGTTTTTTTTATTCCTACTAAAATGTCGGAAATTATATCCGATACTTTCTCGGTGCGCGGATTGTCCGACGTGATAAACGAAAGATCGGAGTATTTTCCCGCGATCTCGCCCATATCGTAGCGGCGAAGCTTGGAACGGTCGCCGCCGCAACCGAACACGGTGAGAATGCGCTTCGGATGATAGCTCATGATCGAGCGGTAAAGGCTTTCAAGGCTCAGCGCATTATGCGCATAGTCGATGATGACGGCGAAGGGGCAGCGCGGGTGGCGCACCGGTTCGACCCTTCCGAAGACATGAACCTCCCGAAGACCGCTTTGCACATCGGAAAAAGCGGCGCCCGCCGTCATGGAAACACTTGCCGCCGCAAGGGCGTTGTACACCGAAAACTCGCCGGGCGTGTTGACATGAACCCGTCCGAGTCCGCGTATATCAAACGAAGTCGACAGGCAGTCGGTAATTTCGAAGGAGGCGTTTTCTCCGAAGAAATCGGCATTTTCATCATGAACGGCATAGGTTACATACGGAATATTCGCCTTTCCGATTGCGTTCCTTACGTCGGAGACGCGGTCGGTATCCGCGTTGATCACCGCTTTTTTACACTGCGCAAAAAGCATGAGCTTGCACGCAAGATATTGTTCGAAATCGGAGTGCTCGTGCTGCCCGATATGGTCGGGCGAAATGTTGGTAAAAACGCCGATGTCAAAGTCGATCCCGTAGGTTCGGTGCATCATCAGCGCCTGCGATGAGACCTCCATAACGACATGCGTAATGCCGTTATTTACCATTTCACGGAATATACGGTGCAATTCATAGCTTTCCGGTGTGGAATTGTCGATGTATTCGTATCGATCGCCGTAATAGATTCCCGTCGTTCCGATAACACCGACCGAAAAGCCGGCGTTTTTCAGTATGGCACGAATCATGAACGAGGTGCTGGTCTTTCCCTTTGTTCCCGTAATTCCTACCGTAAAGAGGGATTTTGCGGGATAATCGAAAAACAACGCCGCCAGGAGCGCAAGCGCGCGCCGTGTGTCGGATACGAGCAGCACCGTACATTCGGGATGTTCCCGCACCGCCGCGTCATATGCCCCCTCGTCCGAAACGACCAGTCCCGAAGCGCCCGCCGAGACGGCGGAGAGTATGAATTTGTGTCCGTCGGAAAGCGCTCCGACAAGGCATACGAAAAGCGCACCGTCGGTCGCCTTTCTTGAATCATAGCAAAGTGATGTGAATTCGGGTTTCCCACCGATATGTTCTTTGGTTAGGAGCGCTCCCAGCGCTGTTTTTGCCGAATCAAGCGTCATATTTTTCTCCTTTTCGCTTTACCGAAGCGACGCGAGCGAGCGGATCCCGTCGCGCAGCGCCCCGACAAAGGTGTCGATCTCTTCGGTCGTGTTGGTTTCGCAAAAGCTTACGCGAATCGTGCAGTCAGCACTTTTCGGATCCAGTCCGAACGCAGAAAGAACACGGTTTTCGCGATGCTTGGATGAGCAGGCGGAGCCTGCCGAGACGTAAATTTCTTTTGCCGAAAGATAGCGCAGCATCACTTCGCTTTTTACGGACGGAAGCGTCAGCGAAACGACATACGGCAGTGCCGCCGCGGGACGGTTTTCCGTCACCTCGGGCAATTCCGCCGCAATCCTTTCGGAAAGATACCGTGCAAGGTACGCAACATGCGCGCGGTTTTCGGCGCGGTTTACCTCCTCCGCCGCGACCGCCGTCGCACAGATCGATGGCAGTGCTTCGGTTCCCGGGCGGATGTCCTTTTCCTGCCCTCCTCCGCAAAGAATGCCCGCAATGCGCACTCCTTTTTTTACGTACAATGCGCCCACGCCCTTCGGCGCGTGGATCTTGTGCCCGCTGACCGAAATGAGGTCAGCGCCCGTCGAGCAGAGCGAAAAGTCGGTCTTGCAGAAAGCCTGGACGCCGTCGGTGTGCAGAATCGTCGCGGGGCAAAGCGCGTTTCGAAGCTCATTCAGCGCCGCAATATCGTAAAGTGCGCCCGTTTCGTTGTTGGCGCACATGCAGGAGATCAAAACGGTATCCTTCGAAAAGTTTTCGCGGCAGAAATCAAGGTCGAGCTTTCCGCCCCTTGTGGGGATAAAGCGCACGTTATACCCGTTTTCGGCAAGCGTCTGTGCGATACGGTAATTCGACGCATGCTCCGAATCGGAGAAGAAAACGGTTTTCCCACCGTGGCGGTGGGTTTTGAGCGCTCCAAAAATCGCAAGATTGTTCGACTCGGTTCCGCCCGATGTAAAAAACAGTTCGTCCCCCCGATCGTTACTGCCGAGTGCCGACAGAACCGCTTTGCGCGCGCTCTTTAACGCCTTTGCCGATTCGTATCCGAAGTCGTGCACGCTCGAAGGGTTGCCGTAGGCGTCGCGCATGACGCGCACAGCCTCTCGTGCCGCCGCCTCCGAAACACGGGTCGTGGCGGCGTTATCCAAATAAATCATAGTAAATTCCTCGGTTTTAAGGGCGGCGTTGTTTGATATTCCTCACCGCCATTCTATGCGACCATTATAAAACAATTCCCGTATTTATGCAAGAGAATTTTGAAAAAGTGTCAAAAAATATCCTCTTTCCCCTTGCGCAAACGCGGGTTTTGGTATATAATTATATAGTTATTTGTAAAAGGGCGATTCTTTCGTTTTCCCGCCCTTTGTTCACCGCAGAAAAAATGACCGAAAGGATTCCCGAACGACAATGTCCAAGGATTTATCGCATATTCGCAATTTCTGTATCATCGCCCACATCGACCACGGAAAATCGACGCTTGCCGACCGCATTCTGGAGCTTACCGACACGGTGGCAAAGCGCGAGATGGAAGATCAGCTTCTCGACAACATGGATCTCGAGCGCGAACGCGGCATCACCATCAAGGCGCGCGCCGTAAAGCTGGATTACACCTACGAGGGCGAACACTATATTCTCAACCTGATCGACACCCCCGGTCACGTCGACTTTAACTACGAAGTGTCGCGCTCGCTCAAAGCGTGTGAAGGCGCACTGCTCGTCATCGACGCGACGCAGGGCATCGAAGCGCAGACCATGGCGAACGCTTATCTTGCCTTCGACAACGATCTTGAGATCGTTCCCGTCATTAACAAGATCGACCTTCCCTCCGCCGATCCCGAAAAGGTGAAAAAAGAGGTGGAGGATGTCATCGGCATTCCCGCCGACGAAGCGCCCTGCGTTTCGGCAAAGGCGGGCATCAACATCGACAAGGTGCTCGAACAGGTCGTAAAAACGATCCCCGCGCCGAAGGGTGATTCCGACAAGCCGTTAAAGGCTTTGATCTTCGACTCCTATTACGACTCGTACCGCGGCGTCGTCGTCTATATCCGTCTGTACGACGGTGCGGTAAGAGCGGGCGACGTCATTCAAATGATGTCGAACGGCATCACCTACGAAGTAAACGAAGTCGGCTTTCTTCGCCCCTTCGGTCTTTCGAAGACCGACGTCTTGTATGCGGGCGAGGTCGGCTATATCACCGCCGCCATCAAAACCGTTTCGGACACGCGCGTCGGCGATACCGTAACGCTGCGCGACAATCCCGCCTCGGAAGCGCTGCCCGGATTTAAAAAGGCGCTGCCTGTCGTGTTCAGCGGTATTTATCCCGCCGACGGCGCGCGCTACGGCGATCTTCGCGACGCGCTCGAAAAGCTTTGTCTCAACGACGCTTCGCTCACCTTCGAGCCCGAGACATCGGTTGCGCTGGGCTTCGGCTTCCGCTGCGGCTTTTTGGGGCTTTTGCACATGGAGGTCATCGAAGAGCGCCTGGAGCGCGAATTCAACCTTGACCTCATCACCACCGCACCGAGCGTTATTTACAAGATCACCCGCCACGACGGAAGTGAATACTATATCGACAACCCCGCCAATTTCCCCGCCGCCGACGAATGCGAATTCGCAAGCGAACCGATCGTCAAGGCGAGCATCATCACGCCGACCGAATATGTCGGCGGTATCATGGAGCTTTGTCAGGATCGCCGCGGCACCTTCAAGGACATGAAATATCTCGACCCGACCCGCGCGGAGCTTCACTATTTTCTCCCCTTAAATGAGATTGTCTACGACTTTTTCGACGCGCTCAAATCCCGAAGCAAGGGCTATGCCTCGCTCGACTATGAGCTGAACGGCTACGAGCGCTCGAGCCTTGTCAAGCTCGACATTCTTTTAAACGGCGAGGCGGTCGACGCGCTCTCCTTCATTGTCCACACCGACAAAGCCTATGCGCGCGCCCGCCGCATTGCCGAAAAATTAAAGGACAACATCCCGCGCCAGCTTTTCGAAATTCCGATTCAGGCGGCGATCGGCGGAAAAGTCATCGCCCGCGAAACGGTAAAAGCCCTTCGCAAGGACGTGCTTGCCAAATGCTACGGCGGCGATATCACCCGAAAGAAAAAGCTTCTTGAAAAGCAGAAAGAAGGCAAAAAGCGCATGCGCTCCTTCGGCAGCGTGGAAGTGCCGCAGGAGGCGTTCATGGCAGTCTTGAAATTTGATGAAGACTGATTTTTACAAAAATCGAGGATATTATGAAAAAACTGGGATTATATATTCACATCCCGTTCTGCCTGAAAAAATGTCTCTATTGTGATTTCTATTCGCTCCCGCAAGGCGAAGTTCCGAACGAATATCTTGATGCGCTTTTCGCACAGCTCGACGAATACGGTCTGCAAACCGCCGATTATGCGGTCGACACCGTTTTTCTCGGCGGCGGGACGCCTTCGCTTTTGAACGAAAAGCAGATCGACCGTCTGTTTCATCAGCTGTATCGGGATTTCAATGTCACAAAAAAAGCCGAAGTCACGGTCGAGGCAAACCCCGGAACGGTTGACCCGAAAAAGCTGAAAGCTTTTCGCAAGGCGGGCGTGAACCGTCTGAGTCTCGGCACGCAGAGCTTCTGCGACCGCGACCTGAAGGTCTGCGGGCGGGTACACGATGTGAAAGAAAATATCGCCGCCTTTTCCGCGGCGCGCAAAGCGGGCTTTGACAACATCAATCTCGACCTTATGTTCGGGCTTCCCGAACAGTCGCCCGCCGATCTCATCGGCAGTCTTAATACCGCGCTCAAGCTGGGCGCGGAGCACATCTCGTTTTACGGGCTGAAGGTCGAGCCGGGAACACCCTTTTTCGAGCGACGGGACACGCTTCCTCTGCCCGACGAGGACACGGAACGCGATATGTATTTCGTCTCGCGCGAAATGCTTTTGCAAAACGGTTATTTTCATTATGAAATTTCCAATTTTGCCAAAAAGGACCGTTACTGCCGCCACAACATCAAATACTGGAACGGCGACGAGTATCTCGGCATCGGTCCCGCGGCGCACTCGTATTTTGCGGGCAAGCGCTTTTCGTTTAAAAAAGACTTGCGTCTTTACATCGACTCCTTTTCCGAAAAGGGGGCAGCCGAGAGCATCATCGACGAAATGATCGACATTCCCCGCGCCTCGCGCATCGGCGAATATGTCATGCTGCGCATGCGGCTGAGCGACGGCGTCGATCTCGAGACCTTCCACAAGCTTTTCGGACGGGATTTCGAGACGTTGTATCTTCCCAAAATGGAACCGTTCATCCGCTCGGGGCACATTCGCCGAACCGAGAAGGGCTACGCCTTCTCCCCCGAGGGCATGTATGTTTCGAATTTTATTCTCGCCCGTATCATCGACTTTGATATGACCATACCCGGCGCGTAAAGGACGCGCGCAAACCGAACGACAAATCCAAAAAAAGATGAGGTGATCCCATGGCTGAAGAACCGAAAAACTGCATTGCGGCGGGCATGCCGCTTTCCGTTGCGGCGATATCCTCGCAGCTCGATACGGTCGTCATCGGGTCGACCCTTGCCGTTTTGCAATCGGTCGGCTCCACCAATCTCTATATCAAACAACGCAGCGAAATTCTGGACGACGGCTTTACCGTCGTTTCCGAAACACAGCTTTCGGGGCGCGGACGGCTCGGGCGCACGTTTCTCTCGCCCAAGGGCGGACTTTATATGAGCACGCTCCTGTTCGACCGGCGCGTCGCCTGCGATCCCATCGGGCTTACCGTTCGCGCTGCCGTGGCGGTCGCCCGTGCGATCCGCTCGCTTACGGGTCTTGCCGTCGGTGTAAAGTGGGTCAACGACATTTATTACGAGGGCAAAAAGCTCTGCGGCATTCTGGCGGAGCGGGTCGTTTTGAAAGGGAAAGCAGATTTTACCGTTCTCGGCATCGGAATCAACGTATCCTCCCCCAAGGGCGGTTTTTCGGGCGACGTATCCGAAATTGCCGCCTCGCTTTCCGACTTTACGAAGGTTGCCTTCTCCAAAAACGAGCTGTGCGCCGAAATACTCAATCAGCTTGAAAAATGCCTTGCCGACAAGGACGAAAACGCACGGGAGGAACTGCTGAACGAATACCGCTCGCTCTCGGTCATCATCGGCAAGGAGGTCGACGTTCTCCGCGGCGACACGGTTCGGCGCGCAAAGGTCTTGGGGATAGACGACGACGCGGCGCTTTATGTCCAATACGCCGACGGAACCACCGACATTCTCCGCACGGGCGAGGTCAGCACCCGTCTTGTACGCGGCGAAGAGGACGAAGACGAAGAAAACGGAAACGAAGAAAACGAGGAAAATATGAAGAACAAGGAGGAAGCAAACGATGAGCACGCTGTATGACGCTTTTTCGGGTTTTCTCACGCAATTTTCCTCGATCGGCTTCTTTGATGTTTTAGATATTGCCATCGTATCGGTCATTTTCTATTACATATACCGTTTTGTACGCGACCGCCGCGCGGGAAAGCTTGCCGTCGGCATTCTTCTCGTATTCGTCGCCATGATGGTCAGCAACCTTCTCGGCATGTCGGTTTTGAGCTTTCTTATCGGCAACATCGTGCAGGTCGGCATGATCGGCGTCGTCATTTTGTTCCAGTCGGAGCTTCGCGCCTTTCTCGAAAAGGTCGGCGGACCCTCTTTTATTTCGCGCAACCGTAAAAAGGACAAAAAATACATGTCGCAGACCGTGCAGTGCATCGACGCGGTTGTCGAAGCCGTGACCGACTTTTCCGCCGAAAAGACGGGTGCTCTCATCATTTTCGAGCGCTCGACCAAGCTCGGCGACGTCATTAAAACGGGAACGGTTATCGACGCGCTTCCCGTCGCGTATATGATCAAAAATATTTTCTTCAACAAAGCGCCCATGCACGACGGCGCGCTCATCATCCGCAGCAACCGCCTTTATTCGGCAGGCTGTTTTCTTCCGCTTTCCACCAATCCCGAGATCATCAAGGATCTCGGAACGCGCCATCGCGCCGGCATCGGCATGAGTGAAAACTCCGACGCGGTCGTGGTGATCGTATCGGAGGAAACGGGCGTGATCTCGGTCGCGCTCGACGGACATCTGACCCGCCATTACGACGGCGCACAGCTGCGCAGGCTTCTTTTACGCCTTATGCTGTCGGAAAACGATAACGACAAAAACGGGGAAAACGGAGGGACGAAATGAAAAAGATCAACATGCCGTTTTTCAAAAATTTCGGAAAAAAGAACGAGGACGGCTCGGACACGGGTTTTTCGCGCACAAAATTTTGGAATGCGGTCAAGACGTTTTTCACGCACGATATCATCGCCAAGATTCTATGCGTTTTCGCCGCCGTCTGTTTATGGTCGTATGTTATCGACACGCAGAGCACCACGTACCGTGAGACCTACAGCGGCGTTGAGGTGACTTTCCGTAACACGGGAACGAACCGCAAGGGGCTGGAGGTCATGTCGAGCGACCGCTACACCGTCGACGTGGTTCTTTCGGGAAAGAGAAGCGTGCTCTCGGGCATCCGCTCCTCCGATATCACCGCCTATGTCGACATTTCCCAGATCACCGAGGCGGGCGAATATCCTCTGAACATTTCGGTCGTCACGGCAAAGGACGCCTCGATCGAAGAGGTGTTGCCGAAGAGCCTTTATGTTTACGTTGACAAGCCCTCGAGCCGCAGCGTGCGGGTTCGGGCGGAATATACGGGCGGCACGAGCGACGACAAGACCTTGAAGATCGGCACGCTCGAGACCTCCCGCAGCTATGTCACGGTGCAGGGACCCGAAGAGGTTCTTGCCACCATTGCCGAAGCCGAAGTGACCGTCGAGCTTTCGCAGATCAACCGCTCGGTCAACATCAAGGGCGTGACGCCGATTTTGCTGGACGAGAGCGGAAACGAGATCGACAACCCGTATGTTTCGATCTTAGACAAGCAGATCGACGTGTATGTTCCCGTCAACATGGAAAAAGAACTGCCCGTCGTGCCCGAATTCCAGCACGGATATTTCGACGCCGATGTCATCGAATATACGGCAAAGCCCTCCACCGTCACGGTGCGGGGGGAGATTGAGGACATCGAAAATCTCACCGAGATCGGCACAACGCCCGTCGACGAGACGCTCATCGGCTCGTCGCAGACTTTGCAGCTCGATTATAAACTGCCCGACGGCGTAAGCCTTGCCGGGACGCGCACCAAATGTTCCATGCAGCTTTCGATCAAAAATTACCGCGAGCGGCAGATCACCTTCATTGCCCGCCGCATTACGGTCGAAGGGGTCGAGGACGGTCTCGCCGCCGAAGCGGCAAGCCCTCTGTTTCTCACGGTTTGCGGCACTTACGACGTTGTTTCGCAGCTGTCCGCCTCCGATATAAAAGCCTATATCTCCGCCGACGGACTCTCCGAGGGAACCTATTACGATTATCCCGTCGAGGTGGTGTTCGGCTCGGATGAGGTGCGCAATGTCTTCATTAAAAATGCATCGGACTGCACCGCCGATCTTATTATCACGAAAGCGGAAAACACGAATGAATAACATACGCAAAATCGAGACGCTTCTTGTGCGAAGCGTCTCCGTGCCGCTGCAAAAAAGTGCGTTTTTGTGCGATGAAGCGGCAAAGGAGGCGGCGCGCAAAAAGGTGCGCGCCGCCTCTCTTCGCTATCCCGTAAAGGAGAATTCCTTTCGGGTGTTCAAAAAATCGGTCGACGCGCGAAAAAAAGAGGACATTCGGTTTGTCTACTCGATCGCCTTTTGCCTTTGCGAAGCGCAATTTTTGAACGAAGAGCAATATGCGCGCTTTTCCGCCTTTGCGGCAAAGCATTCGCTCTCGGTTCTTTGCGACGATCCGCTTTTTATTCCCGAAAAGAAAAGTGCTCTTCGCCCCGTCGTCGCGGGCTTCGGTCCCGGCGGTATGTTTTGCGCCCTCACCCTTGCGCGGGCGGGGCTTCGCCCCATCGTTCTCGAGCGCGGGCGGGAGGTCGACCGACGGGCGGACGACGTTGCGCGCTATTGGGAAAGCGGCGTCGTCGACCCCGAATCGAACGTTCAGTTCGGCGAGGGCGGCGCGGGCACTTTTTCGGACGGGAAGCTTATGACCCGAATCAACGATCCGCTTTGTCAAAGTGTTCTCGAGACTTTTTATCAAAACGGAGCCGACGAGGATATTCTCATCTCGGCAAAGCCGCACGTCGGGACGGACAAGCTTCGTGCCATTGTCAAAAACATTCGAAAGACGATCCTTTCGCTGGGCGGCGAGGTACGGTTCGAGACCGCTCTTTGCGGTATTCGCTTTTTCTCGGACGGGCGCGTCCGCGCCGCGGTAACGACAAACGGCGAGATCGAGACCGACGCGCTGTTTCTCGCCGTCGGACACAGTGCGCGCGACACCTTCAAAACGCTTGTTTCAGAAGGAGTCTCTCTCTGCGCCAAGCCCTTTTCGGTGGGCGTTCGCGTCGAGCATCTGCAAGCCGACATTGACCGCGCCCTCTACGGCGAAAAGGCGGGACATCCCGCCCTGCCGCACGGCGAATACGCCCTTTCGCACCGCTTTGACGGCGACCGCGCGGTCTATTCCTTCTGCATGTGTCCCGGCGGAACGGTCGTCGCCTCGGCTTCCGAGCGCGGCACGATCGTCACCAACGGCATGAGCTTTCACGCCCGCGACGGGCAGAACGCAAACTCCGCCATCGCCGTTTCGATAAACGAAAAAGACTTCGGCGGCGACGTGTTTTCCGCCATCGCCTTTCAGCACACCATCGAGCAAAAAGCGTTCGAAGCAGCGCACGGAAACGCACCGATCCGAACCATGGGTGATTTTTTGAAAAACGGAGCCGCCTCGGGAAAAGTGCTTCCCACCTACACCGGAAAAACCGAGGAATGCGCGGTCGAAACGCTCTTTCCGCCGTTTGTCGGCGAATATTTGAAAAAGGGCTTTTTGTGCTTCGAAAAACAGCTTTCGGGCTTTTCTTCGCCCGACGCGATCCTGACCGCGCCCGAGACCCGAACTTCGTCGCCCGTCCGCATTTTGCGTGAAAAGGACACGCTGTCGGCGCTTTCGCACAAAGGGCTTTACCCCTGCGGCGAGGGAGCGGGCTACGCGGGCGGCATTACCAGCGCCGCAGTCGACGGGATCCGCTGTGCGCTTGCCTATCTCGAAACCGTCTGACCGCTCTTTCGGTCTTTGTCGGTTTTTTAAGCTTTCCGATTTCAAAGGAGAAACTTTATGGTACAATCGGGACTTGTCGTCTCCGAAAACGACGGCAAAATAAACGTCCGCGTCATGCGGCAAAGCGCCTGCGAGGGCTGTAAGCAAAAGGCTTTTTGCGGCGGCGGGTGCGATGCGACTCACGAAAAGCCGATCATGATCAAAGTGAAAAACACGCTCGGTGCCGCAGTCGGCGACCGTGTAGAACTTTATTCCGAAAACCGCTTTGTTCTCGGAACGACCTTTTTAATCTTTATTTTTCCCTTGCTTTTCGCTTTCTTTCTCTGCGGTCTTCTGTCGCAAAACGGCGCTTCCGAAACGGCTTGTCTTCTCGGCGCTGCGGCGGGGTTTGTTATTCCCTTTGCGGGACTGCTTTACGGAATGAACCGTTATGTAAAAAAACGCCCGTGCGTCATGCTGAAACGTATCGTCGAAAAAGCGCAGGGCTGATTATTCTCTCATTTTTTGTAAAACACGAAATAACGTATCGTTAAAGCGATACCCGACCTATATTACAGATTGGACCGATTCGAATCGAATGAATATACGATTGAAAAACGAAAAAAAGTGGACAGTGCGTCCCTATAATACCGAAAGCGCCGAAAAAGTGGCGCGGGAAACGGAAATTCCTCTTTTTCTTGCGCGCATACTTTGTGCCCGCGGAATCGACACGCCCGAAAAGGCGGCGGATTTTTTGAGCGGCGACGCGCTTTCCTTTCACGACCCTTTTTTGCTTGCGGACATGGAAAAAGCGTGCGCGCGGATAAAGAGCGCCGTCGAAAACGGCGAACGTATTTTGATCTACGGCGACTATGACGTCGACGGAATTTCGTCGGTCGCGGCGCTGTACCTCTATCTTTCCTCCAAGGAGGCGCAGGTCTGTTATTACATTCCCGAGCGCCTTTCGGAGGGCTACGGACTCAACACCGCCGCCATCGACCGCTTTGCCGCCGCGAAAATACGCCTTGTCATCACGGTCGACACGGGCATTACCGCCGTCGAAGAAGCGGCGTATGCAAAGCAAAAAGGGATCGACCTTATCATCACCGACCACCACGAATGCCGCGGAGCGCTTCCAACCGACGCGCTCGCCGTGATCAATCCCAAACGCCCCGACAACGTGTATCCCTTCACCGAGCTTGCGGGCGTCGGCGTGGTGTTCAAGCTTCTGTGCGCGCTGGAGGGGGAGCAGAATCTTCCCGCTCTGTGCGAAAAATATCTCGACATCGTGTCGCTCGGTACGGTCGCCGACGTCATGCCCCTGCACGGGGAAAACCGAACGATCGTATCGCACGGGCTTTCGGTCTTAAATAATCGCAAGGGCGCCAATCTCGGCGTTCGGGCGCTTTTGTATGCGGCGCAGGGCGGAAACGCCGAAACGAAAAAGAATATCACCGCCACGACCGTCGGCTTTATTATCGCGCCGCGCCTGAACGCGGCGGGACGCATCGGAGAGGTAAAGCACGCGGCGGAGCTTTTGATCACCCGCGACCCCGACCGCGCCCTTGCCGTCGCCGAGGAGCTTTGCGCGCTCAACCGCGAACGTCAGGCGATTGAAGCGCAGATTCTCGCCGAAGCGCTCGAACAGATCGACAAGACCGTCGATTTTGAAAAAGATCGGGTCTTGGTGCTGTCGAGCGATCATTGGCACCAAGGCGTTATCGGCATTGTCGCTTCGCGTCTTGTCGAGCGCTGCAATCTCCCCTGTATTCTCATTACCACCCACAACGGCGTGGGAAAAGGATCGGCACGCAGTATCAAGGGCTTTAACATCAACGAAGCGATCGGAGCCTGCCGCGAACTGCTTTTGAAATGCGGCGGGCACGAGCTTGCGGCGGGACTTTCGCTCGAGGAAGAGAAAATCGGCGCTTTCCGCGAGGCGATCAACGCCTACGCCGCCGAGAGAATCACCGAGGAGATGCGCCTGCCCGAGCTTGCCATCGACCTTGAGCTTTCGGAAAACGAGCTGGACACGCGCCATGCCGAAATGCTCGGAGTGCTCGAGCCGTACGGCAACGGGAATCCCTCGCCCGTCTTCGCTCTGCGCGACGCGGTAATCGAATCGGTAACGCCGATCGGAAACGACAAACATCTGCGGCTGTTGCTCTCACGCGGGGAATGCAGCTTCACGGCGCTTTATTTCAACAAAACGCCGGCTGAATTCACCTTTGAAAAGGGCGCGCACGTCGACGCGGCTTTTTCGCTCGAGATCAACGAATTCCGCGGAGCGCGCTCGGTACAGCTGCATCTGCGCGATCTTCGCCCGTCAAGCGAAACGCTCACCTACATAAACCGTCAGGCAAAAGAATATCTCCGCGCCATCGCGACCTTTACCGTAAGCGCGGAAAACCTTCCCGATATCACGGTCTTCCGCAAGACCTTCGTCTATTTGCGAAACGCGCTTCAGACCTCGCCGCACATCGACATTTGCTCTTTTTCGCAAAAGCTGCGCGCGGGCGGCGTTCCGTCGACCCCGTGCATGGTCAATATCATGCTGGATGTCTTTGCCGAGCGCGGGCTGATAACCCTCTCGCGCGACGGACTGAACGATGCCGAGGTATCGCTCTGCGCGGTGGAGGGAAAAGTCAATCTCGAGGAAAGCACCCTCCTTTCGCGCCTGCGGCAAAACGCGGGAAAATAACGAAAAGTCCCTTTTGAAAGGATATAACCGCCATGGATTATTACGCCGAATTGTATGAAAAGCTGATCGCCATCAGCACCCAATACGATTTTGATAAGATCAAAAAAGCTTATGATTATGCGCATACGCTGCACGAAGGGCAATTTCGCCGCTCGGGTGAGGAATATATCTCGCACCCCGTAGCCGTCGCCATCATCGTCGCGCAGCTGGAGCTGGACACCGACTCGGTGTGCGCCGCCCTTTTGCACGACACGCTCGAGGACTGCAAGGACAAAACCGACAGCGAGACTATCCGCAAAATGTTCGGCGACGAGGTTTGCGAGCTGGTCGACGGGCTTACAAAGCTTGTCAACATTCACTTTGAAAACCGCGAAGAGGAAAGCGTCGAGAACCTGCGCAAGATGTTTCTTGCCATGTCCAAAGACATCCGCGTCATCTTTATCAAGCTTGCCGACCGTCTGCACAACATGCGCACTCTCTCGGCACAGCCCGACGCAAAACAGCGCCGCATCGCGCTCGAGACCATGCACGTCTACGCACCGCTTGCCCACCGTCTCGGTATTCAGAAAATCAAGGGCGAGCTTGAAAATCTGTCGTTGCAATACCTCGACCCGATCGGCTACGAAGAGGTCAAAAAGGACATTGAGCACCGCTACGGCGAAAACCGCGATTTCTTAGAAAACGCACAGACGCAGATCCGCGAAAAGCTTGCCGAAGAAAAAATTCCGTACTCCATGTCGGGGCGCGTAAAATCGATCTTCAGCATTTATAAAAAAATGTACAATCAGGGCAAAAGCTTTGACGAGATCTACGATTTTTACGCCATCCGCATTATCGTCGACACCGAGCTTGAATGCTACACGGTGCTCGGCATCATCCACGAAATGTTCAACCTGATCCCCGGACGCTTCAAGGATTATATTTCCACGCCGAAACCCAATCTTTACCGTTCGCTCCATACGACGGTCATCGGGCGGCACGGAATTCCCTTCGAGGTGCAGATCCGCACATGGGAAATGCACACGGTGGCGGAATACGGTGTGGCGGCGCACTGGAAGTATAAATCGGGCGAGCAGGACAAGGAAAACATCGCCGAAAAATTAAAATGGATCCGAACGCTGGTTGAGACCGAAAAGGGCGACGCCGACAGCGACGAATTTTTGAAGCCCTTGAAGATCGACATATTCGAGGACGAAATTTTCGTTTTCACGCCGAAGGGCGACGTTATCAGCCTGCAAAACGGCGCGACGTGCATCGACTTTGCCTTTGCCATTCACAGCGAGGTCGGCAACCGCATGACGGGTGCCAAAGTCAACGGCATGATCGTGCCCATCAGCACAGTTCTGCAAACGGGACAGATCGTCGAGGTCATCACCTCCCCCACCCCGAAGGGACCGAGCAAGGACTGGCTGAAGATCGTCCGCACCAGCGAAGCAAAAAACAAAATCCGTCAATGGTATAAGCGCGAAAAACGCACCGAAAATATTGCGGAGGGAAAGAGCATGGTCGAGCGCGAGATCAAGTCGTTCGGCCGCGCCTGCACCGACGCGCAGATAAGCGAAATTGTCGCCAACATCACCGCCCGCATCGGCATGGCGGACGTCGACGACTTTTATAACAGTCTCGGCTACGGCGGACTGTCGATCTCCAAAATCTCCTCTAAACTAAAGAGCGAATTCGACCGCGTGGTGACCCCCGTTCAGGAGGAAGAACCGAAAAACATTCCCGACGAAAACGGCGAGGTCTCCTATTCGCAAAACGCACAGAAGGGCGCTCCGAAGAATTTAAATCAAACCATCATCGTCGACGGAATCGACAATTGTCAGATCCGCTTTGCTCGTTGCTGCAACCCGCTTCCGGGCGACGCCATCGTCGGATTTGTCACGCGCGGCTTCGGCGTTTCGGTTCACAAAGCCGATTGTCCCAACGCCGTTTCGGGTCAGCAAAAGGAAGAGGAAAAAGACCGTTGGGTCAAGGTGCATTGGTCACAGTATTCGATCAACCGCAGCAATTCCGAAAACGGGTTTGAAACGGTTTTGCAGATCTACGCGAAAAACTCCCTCACGGTCATTGCCGAGCTTTCAAATCTTTTAAACGATCTGAAGGTTCAGGTAAATTCCTTGAATTCCAAGGCGATCCAAGCGGGAAAGACTTTAAAGATCACCATCAACATTACCTGCAAAAACACGACACACGTCACGACCATCGTGCAAAGAATCCGCAAGATCAGCGATGTTTCCGACGTAACCCGCGGTTTTTCATAAGAAAAAGGAGCCGATATGAAAGCGGTCATTCAACGAGTAACAAGTGCTTCGGTCACGGTCGACGGAAGCGTTTGCGGCAAAATCGGGAACGGATTTCTGGTGCTTTTGGGCGTATGCCCCGACGACGACGAAAAAACGGCGCAAAAGCTCGCCGAAAAAATCGCACGTCTTCGCGTTTTCTGCGACGAAAACGGAAAAATGAACCGTTCGCTTCTCGATCATCAAAATATCCCCGAGCCGTACGGCGTTTTGGTCGTTTCGCAGTTTACGCTGTGCGCCGACACGCGCCGCGGCAACCGTCCCGACTTTTTCGGCGCGGCAAAGCCCGCGCTTGCAGAGCCGCTTTACGAATATTTTTCGAAGTATCTGCGCGAAACGTTTTCGCTTCCGGTCGAAAACGGCATTTTCGGCGCGGATATGAAGGTCTCGCTCTTAAACGACGGACCCGTGACCATCCTTATGGATACGGATGAGTGGAAATGAAGATTGTTCTTTCGACCGCGCTTCCCGTGAGCGCTCACTATCTTTCGACGCTGGTCCTGCTCTTCCGCCCCGTTGAAAAATTCGGAGCGGGCGACGACCGCTCGACGCTTTCCCTCACTCTTTACGAGGAAAACGAGACGTTTTTCGGGAAAGCAACCCTCTTCGAAAATGGAAAAACATTCGAAAAAGCGGCAAGCGCCAAGGCAGGCGACTACGCCACCTGCGAAAATCCCGCCAAGGTCTTTGCGGGGAATCTCATTGTCGCGCTTTTTTCCGAACACGACGGATACGCCCCGCCGTGGGGCATTCTCACAGGGGTTCGCCCCGCGCGCTTTGCCCTTGATTTTTTGCAAAAAGGCTTTTCGCACGAAAAAACGGCAAAAATTCTTTCGGAGATTTACAAGGTTCGCCCCGAAAAAGCGGCGCTCTCTCTTTCGGTGGCGGATATCGACCTTGACCATCTGAAATACCGAAAAGAAAAGACCTTCGGGCTTTATATCGGAATTCCTTTCTGCCCGACGCGCTGCCGCTATTGTTCGTTCACCTCTTATGCAACGCCGTCGCTTGCGGCGCTGCTGCCCGACTATCTTGCGTGCCTGTGCGAGGAGGTACGGCTTTATTTAAAAACGGCAAGAGAGCTTTCGCTTTCGCTTTGCGAACTTTACATCGGCGGCGGAACGCCGTCGGTTTTGAGCGAGAAACAGCTGGAGCAATTTTTTTCGGAGCTTCTTCCTCTTCTTTCTTATTCGTCCGAGACTCTTTCGGAATTCACCTTCGAAGCGGGACGCCCCGACACGGTGACCGAGGAAAAACTGAAAATTCTTCGCGGCGCGGGCATCGGTCGCATAAGCATCAACACGCAGACCACCAACGACGCGATTCTTTGCGCCGTGGGACGGGGTCACACCGCGCGCGATTATTTTTCCGCCTTTGAAAAAGCGCGAAAAGCGGGCTTTGCATCGATCAACACCGATCTTATCGCGGGGCTTCCGGGCGAGAGCGTCGAAAGCTTTGAAAAGAGCCTTTGCGATGTTCTGTCGCTCGAGCCGGAAAATATAACGGTTCACGCTTTTACCCTGAAGCGCTCGTCGGAATACACCGTCGGCGGAAAGACCATTTCGCCCTCCGACCCAACGGTCCTGCGCATGCTCTCCTTCACCGAGGAAAAAATGCGGCAAAACGGGTATTTTCCGTACTATATGTACCGTCAAAAAAACACGGGAGGCAACCTCGAAAACGTCGGATATGCCAAAACAAAGGACGCAATCTGCCGTTACAACATCGACATGATGGAGGAATTCCGAACGGTTCTCGCGGCGGGCGCGGGCGCGTCGTCAAAGCTTGTGGGAAAAGACATTAAAACCGTAAAAAAGCTCCACAACCCGAAATACCCCTACGAATATTTGAAAGACAACACGTATATGCTGAAAAACAGGGAGGAAATTCTGCGCTTTTATGCGGAAGAGTATTCCGCCCTTGATTCTTGAGAAAGCAGGTGTGGCATGGCAAAATCCAAAGGACAAACCTTTATGTTCGGCGCCGTGATCCTTATGATTTCCAACATAACGGTCAAGCTCATCGGTGCGTTGTTTAAAATTCCGCTTCAAAACTACATTCTCGGTGACGAGGGTATGGCATATTTTCAGGCGGCATATGACATTTACGTCTCGTTTTACATGATCTCGACGGCGGGTATCCCGGTCGCCATTTCGCGTATGATCGCCTCGAGCAATGCGGCGGGAAACGAACGCGAGGTTCAGAAGATCTTCCGCATTTCCTATTGGGCGTTTTTTGTCATCGGTATCGCCGCAACGGCCATTATGATGGCGATCGCCAAGCCGTACGCCTCCTTTGCAAAGTTAGATAACGCCTTTTACGCTATGCTTGCCATTGCGCCGACACTTTTCTTTATCTGTCTCTCCTCCGCTTACCGCGGCTATTTTCAAGGTCTTCAGAACATGATCCCGACCGGGGTTTCTCAGGTCATTGAATCGCTCGGAAAGCTCTCGATCGGTCTTATTGTCGGTTGGGTCATGCTGAAAAGAGGCTATCCGATCGCGGTCGTTGCCGCCTTTTCGATCTCGGGCGTCACCATCGGCGTTGCGGCGGCGACCCTTTACATCATCGTATTCAAAAAGATGTTTGCGCAAAGCTTCAAGGAAGCCGAAACGCCCTCCATGCCCGTCCGAAGCACCAAAAGCCTTTTATATGAGCTGATCATCATCTCGATTCCGATCTCGCTCGCCTCGTCCATCATGGGGCTTACAAGCTCGCTGGACGCCGTTTTGGTCGTGCGCCGTCTCACCGAGGGGGCGACCGCCGGAATCACCGATGCTTCTCTCATCGCCGCCGCAAACGATATTGCGACGACAAGCTACGGCGCTTATGCCATGCCAAAAACGCTCTTTAATATGCCGACGACCCTCATTTATCCCTTTGCGATCAGCGCGCTTCCCGCGCTTGCCACCTGCTTTTCCGCCGGTGACACGAAGAAAGCGCACACGCTGATGGATTCCTCCTTCCGCGTCGCCTCGATCGTCGCTTTTCCCTGTGCGCTCGGCATGTCGGCAATGGCGCGCCCCATTCTTTCGCTTTTGTATCATGAAAAGGCGCTTTCCGACACGACGACCGTCACCAACCTCGACGTTGCCGCTCCGTGCCTCGCGATCTTGGGACTTTCGGTCTTTTTCCTCGGCATGATCGCCGTATCCAATTCGGTTTTGCAGGCGTATCATCAGCAGAATCTGACCATCGTTTCGACGGTCTGCGGAATCATCATTAAATTTATCGCTTCGTATATCCTTCTCGGCATTCCCGCCGTGGGACTTACCGGCGCCGCCGTCGGAACAGCTCTTTGCTATGCCGTCATTATGCTGTTTAACATCTTCTTTATCGTGAAAAAGGTCGGATATTTTCCGCGCATCCGCACGACCTTCCTAAAGCCCTTTCTCGCCGCGCTCATCTGTGTAGTTCCCTGTCTCGGGGTCTATCGACTTTTGTACGATCATTTTTCGGCAAAGCTTCTGACAATTCTTGCCATCGGCCTTGCGGGCGTGGTCTACTGTGCCGCTCTTTTACTGCTTCGCGGACTGAACGAAGAGGATATCAAAATGCTTCCCAAATCCGAGACGATTCTGCGCGTTCTGAAAAAAGCGCACCTTCTCGGGTAAGTGAAACGAAAAAACAAAAAGAAAATTCGGAGAATAAATATGGAACTGACAAAAAAGCGAGAGCTTCTTTCGAAAAGCGCCTACACCGTCGACGATCTTCGCACCATTATGTGCCTTTTGCGAAGCGAAGACGGCTGTCCGTGGGATCGGGAGCAGACGCATAAATCCATTCGGAATTCTTTCCTTGAAGAAGCCTACGAGGCGGTCGAGGGAATCGACAAGGGCGACGACGCCATTTTGAAGGAAGAACTTGGCGACGTTCTCTTGCAGGTGGTTTTTCACGCCCGTATCGCCGAAGAAGAGGGCGTTTTCGATCTGGACGACGTTGCCGACGGGATCTGCAAAAAGCTGATCCTGCGCCATCCGCACGTCTTCGGCGAAACGGTCTGTGAAAATTCCGATGCGGTCCTCCAAAATTGGGACGAGATCAAGAAGGTCGAAAAGCGCCAAAGCTCCGCCGCCGACACCCTGCGCGGTGTCTCGGTCGCACTGCCGTCGCTCGTGCGGGCACAAAAACTGCAAAAGAAAGCGGCAAAGGTCGGCTTTGCCTTTCAGACCGATGACGAAGCGCTCGAAAAGCTTCGGGAGGAATTCTCCGAGCTGTGCGCGGCGCACGAGAAAAAGGACGCGGAAAACCTCTCCGAGGAGATCGGCGATCTGCTCTTCGCGGCGGCGTGCTTCGCCCGCATGAACGGCGTGGACGCCGAGGAAGCGCTGTGTCGCACCAACGAAAAGTTTCTTTCCCGCTTTGCCCGTGCCGAAGAGCTTCTCGAAAAGGAAAAATGCGCGGCATGTGAACGAGATGTAAATAAATGGCTTGCCGCGTGGAAAATTGCGAAAAAAGAGCCGAAAAACAGCGCAAAATAACAAAAAGGTACGCGATTTTACCCAAGAAGTTATTGCAATTTCGGCAAAAATTGAGTATAATAAGACCATACCAAATTCTTAAAGGAGATTTTTTCCAATGAACAAGACAGAAATGATTGCTTCCGTTGCGCAGAGCGCAAATTTGACTAAGGATCAGGCTTCCAAGGCCGTTGCCGCCGTTTTTGCTTCCATGACCGAGGCTCTCGCCGCAGGCGAAAAGGTTCAGGTTATCGGTTTCGGCACCTTCAGCGTTAAGGATTGCGCCGCAAAAGAAGCAAGAATTCCCGCAACCGGCGAAAAGAAAATGATCCCCGCCACCAAGCGTCCGAAGTTCACCGCCGGACAGGCTCTCAAAGACGCTGTAGCAAAGGCTAAGTAAGAATTTTTTCCGTATGTCCCATGCTAAGCGCATGGGACATTTTTTATTTTCTGAGGATAAAATAAGGATAAAAAATGAGACTCGATAAATATTTAAAGGTTTCGCGCATAATAAAACGACGCACGGTCGCCAACGACGCCTGCGACAACGCGCTTGTGACGGTAAACGACCGCCCCGCCAAAGCGTCCTATGACGTGAAGGTCGGCGACGTTCTGACAATCACCTTCGGGAGCCGCACCGTAAAAATCCGCGTACTTGATGTCAGCGAGCATGCGCTGAAAAAAGACGCGGCGCTGATGTACGAGGCACTCGAATAAATCGAAAATTCGCACGGTACGCCTGCAAACCGCATTTTCTCCCGCCGCACGACATATAGATGTTGCGAGAGGAGTGTGGGAAACATGGAAAAAACGGAGGAAACGCGCCCGGTCAAGACCGCGCATACCCTTTTGCTCACCGATCGGAAAAAAGCCCGTATCACAGGTGTTTACGGCATTTTGCGCTTTGACGACGAATGCGTCGTTTTGGATGTCGGCGAAAAAAGCCTTTGTCTCGAGGGCGAAGGGCTGGTAATCGACTGCTTCGGCAAAGATACGGGCGAGGTGGAGATCACGGGAAGGACCGATTCCGTTTATTATTCCGAAAGTGCCGCAAAGTCCCGACGCGGCGGGTTCTTTCGCCGCCTCGGCGGGCGTGACGATACGTGATGGAAAACGAGTTTTTCAAAGGCACGGTATTCTTTTCGGCGAATCCCCTGCCGCTTCTGCTCATGTCGCTTGCGGTCGGGGGACTCTCGGGCTTTCTGCGCGATCTTCTCGATCTTTTTTGCCGCCTTGTCGGCAAAAACCGAGCCGCCGTATTTTTTGCCGATCTGTTTTCGGTTCTGTTTTGTTACAGCGCGCTTTTCGTCTGCGCGCTGAACGAAGAAAACGGGATCCTGCGATGGTATCACGCCGTGCTTGCCATCATCGGCTTTCGGCTGTACCGCACGCTTTTTTCGCCGAGCGTGCAAAAAATACTCTCTTTTCTTCTTTCCCTTATTCGGCACGTCGTACAAGCATTGCTGTTCCCTCTGCACCTTCTTGCGGGGTACGCCGCCAAGCTTTCGGATAAGAGAAGAGCGTCCGCGCACCTTCGCCGGGAAAAAAGAGAATACGAAAAATCGAAAAAAAGCTGGCTTCGTCTTGCCTCGCGGGGGTTCGACTGTCTGCCCCCGCGCGCGGGAGAAGCGTTTTCATAATCAAACGGAAAGGACAAGCCGTCTTTTGTGCGGCGAAAAATACTATGACCGAACGTGAACTGCGGGAGATACGCCGCCATTTCAATCCCGAAAAAACCAATATCACCGCCGTATACGGCTGTCTCATTAACGATCGCCGCGAGATCGTCGCACGGTTTCGGCAATCGACCGAGCTTTCGGAATCGAGCGAGACCGAAAAGCTGCTTTCGCTCTTAAAACGCACCCTTTCGGGCGGTCTCGGCACGAACCTATTGGATCTTGCTTTTTCGACGCACCAGGTCGAAAACTCCGACGAACACCGTCTGCTCATGGCGCTCAAACGCTCGGCGCTCAAGGATGAAACAGCGCTCGAAACGTTTTATACGCGCGTCGCCGAGAATATTTCGGGCGAGGGCAATCATGTGCTTTTGGCTGCGAGCGACACCTATGACGTATTCACCCGCCACCGCGACGGCGAGCGAAAAGAAGTGTCGGAATCGGTTTACTCCTATATCGTCGCCTGCGTTTGTCCGATAAAGGACTTAAAACCGCAGTTGACCTTCAACGCTTTTGACAACGCCTTTCACACGCTGACGGGCGGTGCGGTTCTGGGTGCGCCCGAGGTGGGATTTTTGTTCCCCGCCTTTGACAACCGAAACGAAAACATTTACAACACGCTCTTTTACACTCGCGACATCACGGGCGGCGGCGAAGCGCTTGCCGAGCGGCTTTTCGGACTCTCGCTCCCTATGCCGGCGGCGCAGCAGCGAGAAAATTTCGACGGCTGTCTTGCCGAGACGGTGAGCGGCGATTTCGAGATTCTGCGCTCGGTACACAGTCAGATCTGCGAAATGGTCGAAGAACACAAAAACGAGAAAACCGAAGAACCGCTTTTCTTAAATAAGCGCGTTTTGACCGAAGCGTTGCAATCGGGCGGCGCGGACGAAAAGCAAACCGAAGCTTTTTGCGCGAAATTTGACGAAAGCTTCGGCGAACACGCGGAGATTCCTCCGCAGAATCTTCTCGACTTGAAGACTTTCAGCGTCAAAACCCCCGATGTTTCGATCAAGGTCAATCCCGACCGCACCGATCTTATTTCGACTCAGATCATCGGCGGGACAAAATATATTTTAATTCGTGCCGACGAAGAGATCGAGGTCAACGGAGTTCCGCTTTCCTGACCGAAAAAGCAAAAGATTCGAGGTGAAAGAAATGTCCGACGTCGCGTCCTTAACCAAGCTTTCGTTTTTCAAGGTCGGCGATTATCATTACAAAACGCATGAGATCTGCGATTTCCGCCACTATCCCCGCCCGCATTACTGCATGGGGCTGACCTTGCGCGGAAAAGCGTGTTTTTATCGGGAAAAAGACTGTGTGAGCCTCGTTCCGGGGGATATCATCTTTGTCCCCGTCACCTCGCGTTATCTTTCCGAGTGGGAGGGCGACCCCGAAATTCACTACACAAGCTTTCATTTTTCGTTTGAGGGGTATAATCTTTTCACGTCCAAACGGGATTTTCCCGTGCAAAAGGTCGAAGGAATCGATTTTGTGCGCATGCGGACGCTTTTCGAGACGGCGTATCAAAACTGCGGCGGCGATGAATCGGAACAGCTTCGCGCACTGGGGGCTTTTTATGAGGTTCTGTCCGAGGTTGTGCCGCGGCTTCGGTACAAGGATATGCAAAGTCGCGACAACCGCGTCGAAAAGGCGCTCGAATATATCGGAATGCACTACACACTCCCCGTCACGGTGGACGAGCTTGCCGAGGTTTGCCACATGAGTACCTCGCATTTTTACGCCTGCTTCAAAAACGCCGTCGGAATGTCGCCCATCGAATACAAAAACTCCGTCTGCATAAACCGCGCCATGCTGCGTCTTGTGTCGGAGGATAAAACGATCGAAGAGATCAGCGAAGAGCTGGGCTTCGAGTCGGCGGCATACTTCCGCAAGGTCTTTAAGCGCGTCACGGGAAAAACGCCGAAAGAGTATCGGAAGTCGGCGGGGGAAAAGTAACTTCCGCCTTTGCGTAACGGGACAGTGACAAATGGAAAAGAAAAAAGAATTTCCTGTGCGAATGAAAAATCGTTTGGAAAATTACGATTACAGCACCTGCGGCACCTATTTTATCACAATTTGCACTTTAGGAAAACAAAACCGTTTTGGGAAGAGTGTAGGGGCGACCGATGGTCGCCCCTACAATGTCGCGGGTTGTCAATCAATTGAAAGGATATGTATCAAGACGAGTGGACGCAACCGTTTGGCAAAAATCATTTTACAACCACATCATCCGAAACGCAGCGGATTATGAAGAACACCGAAACTACATATATGAAAATCCGATTCGTTGGCGTTGTAACAAACCGTAATGCAACACGTCTGTCCCTTTTTCGGGCAAAGTTACTTTTTTTCTTTTCGGAAAGAAAAAGTAACCAAAAAGAAAGGAAACTCAGGGGCTGTGCCCTTAAGAATCTCCTGATGATATGATTTTTATATTCAGTCAAAAGCGAAACGCTTTTGATCGCCTGCTTTATGACCAATCCTACGAAAAAAACGCATCGGCAGACAAAGCTCCCGCCTCTCGGCGGGAGCTTTTCTTTATAAAAACAACACGATATATCACACCGCAAGCGTCGCCTTGCGTTCGATATCACCCGAAAACTCTTCGAGCAGCGGGCGGATATACTCCGCGATGAATTCCTCGACCTGCTGCGGGGCACGGCCGACGTAATGCTCGGGCGTGAGCGATTTTTCCACTTCCTCGGCGGAAAGTCCGAAAGCGGGGTCGGCGAGGATTCGTTCGATGAGGTCGTTTTTGCCGCCCTCTTCTTTGACGTTCTTGCCTGCCGCGATCGAATGAACGCGGATGCGCTCATGCAATTCCTGACGGTTGCCGCCCTTTTTCACCGCGTCCATCATGATGTTTTCGCTCGCCATGAAGGGAAGCTCGTTCATCAGCCGCGCACGGATCATCTTGGGGTATACCACCAGCCCGTCGGTGACGTTCAGCATAATATCGAGCATGCCGTCGCACGCCAAAAACGCTTCGGCAACGGCGATACGCTTGTTGGCGGAATCGTCGAGCGTGCGCTCGAACCACTGCGTGCCGGCGGTGAAAGCGGGGTTCAGCGAATCGGTGATGATATAGCGCGCCAACGCCGAAATGCGCTCGCAGCGCATGGGGTTGCGCTTGTACGGCATGGCGGACGAACCGACCTGGTTCTTTTCAAAGGGTTCCTCCATTTCCTTGAACGACTGCAAAAGGCGCATATCGTTCGAAAATTTATACGCGCTCTGCGCGATCTGCGAAAGAGTCGAGAGGATTCCCGCGTCGACCTTGCGGGAATAGGTCTGTCCCGAAACGGGAACATAGGCGTCAAAGCCGAATTCGCGGCAGATCAGCTCCTCCATCTTCTTGACCTTTTCGCCGTCGCCGCCGAAAAGCTCCATAAAGCTTGCCTGCGTGCCCGTTGTTCCCTTCGATCCGAGAAGCTTCAGCTCCGCAAGACGGAAGCGAAGCTCTTTTACGTCGCAGTAAAGCTCGTTTATCCAAAGGGTCGCGCGCTTGCCGACCGTCGTCGTCTGCGCCGGCTGCAAGTGCGTATATCCGAGACAGGGCATATCTTTGTATTGCAAGGCAAAATCCGAAAGATTGGCGATCACGCCGACCAGCTTTTTCAAAATAAGGTGCATCGCGTCGCGCATGATGATCACATCGGTGTTGTCGCCGACATAGCAGGAGGTTGCGCCGAGATGAATGATGGGCGCCGCCTTGGGGCACTGCTTTCCGTAGGCGTAAATGTGCGACATAACGTCGTGACGCACCTCTTTTTCGCGCGCCTTTGCCACGTCGAAATTGATATCGTCCACGTGCGATTCCATTTCGTTTATCTGTTCGTCGGTGATGTCAAGTCCCAGCTCTTTTTCGGCTTTGGCAAGAGCGACCCACAGTCTTCTCCATGTGGAAAACTTTTTCTGCGCCGAAAAAAGATATTGCATCTCTTTCGAAGCATAGCGGGCGGAAAACGGGCTTTCGTAGATCTCGTTTGCGTTCATTCTTCTTTTCCTTTCTCGTCGTACCGTGTTTTTATTCCTTCCGATCCCTTCGGTCGTTCCGATCGCGCCGACAGGCGGTCTTTTTATCGTCAAAACACGTCGCGCCGCAAAGAATAAGCTTTGCGGCGTGATTTTTTTATTTTTGAAGCAATTTTTCGACAGCGGCAAGCTTTGTGCAAACGCACAAAACGCCGATTGCCTCGCGAAGCTCCTCGCATGTCGGGAAGGACGGTGCGATTCGGATGTTTTTATCCTCCGGATCCTTGCGATACGGGAAGGTCGCGCCCGCGCCCGTGAGCTTTACGCCCGCGTTTGCACACAGCTCCGCCGTGCGCTTCGCACAGTCGGGCAGGGTGTTAAAGCTGACAAAATACCCGCCGCGCGGATTCGTCCACGCCGCAATATCGCTCTCACCGAGGTTTTCGTTCAGTACCGAAAGAACGGTTTCGAATTTCGGGCGCAGAATTTCGGCGTGCTTCCTCATATAAGCGCGCATACCGTCGGCGTCTTTAAAATATTTCACATGACGAAGCATGTTCATCTTATCGTGTCCGATGGTCTGATACGCCATGACCTTTTTGATATGCTCGATGTTGCCGACCGACGACGCCATTACCGAAACGCCCGAACCGGGATATGTAATTTTGGAGGTCGACATGAACACATACGGAAGATTCGGATGACCCTCCTTTTCGCATTCGTCGATGATGTTGAGAAGGGTGTCGCCCTCGTCGTAAAGGTCGTGAATGCAGTAGGCGTTATCCCAGAAAATACGAAAATCCTTCGAGGCGGGTGTGAGCGCCGCAAAGCGTTTCACCGTCTCGTCCGAATAGGTGTATCCTTCGGGGTTGGAATACTTCGGAACGCACCAAATGCCGCGCACATCGGGATCCTTCACCCACTTTTCCACCTCGTCCATATCGGGGCCGTTTTCGGTCATGGGAATGTTGATCATCTCGATTCCGAGCGATTCACAGATACCGAAATGGCGGTCATAACCGGGGACGGGACAGAGAAATTTGTTGATCTTGTTTTTCACCCACGGACCGTTGCCGCCGTTTACGCCGTACAGAAGACAGCGAACCATCGCGTCATACATCAGATTCAAGCTGGAGTTTCCGCCGACAATGACGTTTTCGGGGCGGACTTCCAAAATATCGGCAAAAAGCTTCTTTGCGTCCTCAATGCCGTCCACCAGTCCGTAATTTCGGCAGTCGGTGCCGTTGTCGGCATAACAGTCCTCGTTGCGGGAAATGGTGGTGAGCATCTGCTCGGAAAGCTCAAGCTGACGCTTTTCGGGCTTTCCGCGCGACATGTCGAGCGAAAGGTGCTTTTCGCACAGGGCTTTGTATTCTTCTTCCAGTGCTTTTTTCTGCGACGAAAGCTCGTCTTTTGTAAGGGTCGTATACTTCATGGAACAAAACTCCTTCTTGCAACGGGAGCGCGAACAGCGTATTAAAATTCCGCGCTTCCGACCGTTCTCGGGAATGCTTCCACATCCCGAATGTTCGAAATGCCGGTTAAGTACATGATCAGTCTCTCAAAACCGAGACCGAAGCCGGCGTGCTTGGCTCCGCCGTATTTGCGAAGCTCGAGATACCAGTAATAATCCTCGGTCGTCATGGAAAGCTCCTTCATGCGCGCTTCCAGCCGGTCGAGACGTTCCTCACGCTGAGAGCCGCCGATCAGTTCGCCGACGCCGGGAACCAGCATATCCATGGCGGCGACCGTCTTGTCGTCGTCGTTCATGCGCATATAAAACGCTTTGATCTCCTTCGGGTAATCGGTGACAAAAACGGGTTTCCCGAAGATCTTTTCGGTGAGATAGCGCTCGTGCTCGGTCTGAAGATCGATTCCCCACGATACGGGATAATCGAACTTGTTTCCGCTCTTCTGCAAAAGCTCGATGGCTTCGGTATAGGTCACATGACCGAAATCGGAATCGACCAAAGCGGTAAGACGCTCGATGAGCGTATTGTCGACAAATTTGTTAAAGAATTCCATTTCCTGTTTGCACTCGCGCAGAACATAGGAAATGACATATTTTACCATGTCGCTCGAAAGCTGCATATCGTCCTTCAGATCGGCAAAAGCGATCTCGGGCTCGATCATCCAGAACTCGGCGGCGTGGCGCTGCGTGTTGGAATTTTCCGCGCGGAAGGTCGGACCGAAAGTGTAGACCTTACCGAACGCCATGGCGAAGCACTCGGCTTCCAGCTGACCCGAAACGGTGAGGTTGGTGGATTTTCCGAAAAAGTCCTTGGAAAAATCGACCTTGCCGTCCTCGGTGCGCGGCGGGTTGTCAAGATCCAGCGTGGTGATGCGGAACATTTCGCCCGCGCCCTCGGCGTCGCTCGCTGTGACGATCGGGGTGTTGACGTAAACAAAGCCGCGCTTTGCGAAAAATTCATGAATCGCCTGTGCGGCGGCACTTCTCACACGGAAAACAGCGTGGAAGGTGTTGGCGCGGGGGCGAAGATGCGCGATGGTGCGCAGATATTCCATTGTATGCCGCTTTTTCTGCAAAGGATAATCGGGGGTCGAGGTTCCCTCCACTACGACGGTCTCCGCCTTCAGTTCAAAAGGCTGGGGTGCGTCGGGCGTGAGAACAAGCGTACCCGTCACCGACAGTGCGGCGCTGATATTCTGTTTTGCGATCTCTTTATAGTTTTCCAGTTTTTCGCTTTCGAAAACGACCTGAATCGGCTTGAAGCAGCTGCCGTCTCCCAGTTCGATAAAGCCGAAAGCGTTGCTGGCACGGATGGTTTTGACCCAACCGGCAACCGTTACGGTCTTGCCTCCGAATTTTTCGGGGGCGTCAAAGATTTCTTTTACAAAGATTCTTTCCATGGTTTTCTCCTGTTCGCTTTCCAAATGAATAATTTTCAATTGTAAAAATGCAAAAATCCTTCAAATTCGGAACACCCAACTATTATACACCACATTTTTGCAAATTTCAATAGGAAAATATTCATTTTTCGGTTTTTGTTACAAATTCATCGAAAATACGCCGATGACCCCGCGAATCGTTTTCACGGGGTCATCGGATAAATTTCTCACTTTGCGCCGTTTACGCCGCAAGAATTATAATCCGAGCATGGCGGCGCCGATAATGCCGGCGTCGTTTCCGAGGGCGGCAATGCGCACCTTGGTCTTCAGATCCTCGGGGTTGTTGCGCGAATACTGTTCGCGGTCGATAATCTCCTGAAGGGGCTTCGTGAGATATTCCTTCTCGTTGCAGATACCGCCGCCGATGACCAATACTTCGGGCTGGAAGATGTTGATCATGTTGACCGTTCCCGCCGCAAGATACGCGATATACATATCGACCACTTCCTTGCCCGCCTTGTCGCCCTTGCGCATGGCGTCGAAAGCGGTTCTGCCGCCGGCGTTTTCAAGCTTGCCGCCGCACATTTCCCACATGATCGTGTCCTTGCATTCCTTCATCTTGTCCTTGGTCATATTGATAAGACCCGTCGCCGAGCTGTACGCCTCCCAGCAGCCGCGTCTTCCGCACGAGCAGGGTCTGCCGTTGTATTCGATAACGGTGTGTCCCAGCTCCGCACCCGAGAAGTTAAAGCCCGAATAGATCTTGTTGTCGATGACGATACCGCCGCCGAGACCCGTTCCGAGCGTAATCATGACCGAATTTTTGTGTCCCTTCGACGCGCCGCAGGCAACCTCACCCTTGGCGGCGGCGTTGGCATCATTCTCGATCAGAACCTTCTTCACGCCGAGGAATTCGCGCAGCTTCTTTGCGAGGGGATAATGAAGGAACGGAAGGTTGTTGGCATAGACCACCTCGCCCGATACGCTGTCCGCCGTTCCGGGCGTTGCGATGCCGGCATATTCCACTTCGTCGACCGAAATGCCTTGGTCGTCGCACAGCTTCTTCGCCAGCGCCGCCATGTCCTTGATGATCTCGTCCGCTTCGCGGTCCGCCTTGGTGGGAACGCTTCCCTTGCGCAGGATCTTACCTTCCTCGTTTACGATACCGATGGCAATGTTGGTACCGCCGAGGTCAACACCGATATAATACATAGCTTTCTCCTTGCTTTTTTGTAAATTGCGGAAATATTTTCCGCGTACTTCTTTATTATAAGAAAATCTCGTCGGTTTGTCAACAGAAAAAACATTTTTCGGGATTATTTCTCCCGCCGCGCGGGCAAAACGCAAAAGCCCCGCGCGTCTTTTCGCAAAAAGAGGCGAAAGTGTCGCGAAAAAGGTTGAAATATCGCCGAAAATTTGTTATACTGTATTTGTATTCTTATTTTTTGGAACAGGACAGTTTGTTTATGATGATAAAATCCGAATCCGTAAAAATCATTCCCGCAGCGACTCCCGTTTATTCGCTCGGCTTTTGCGCACTGCACACACCGATTCTTTCCTCGGTGACAATACGCGGTCTTGCGGGACTTTCGGCTCATTCCGTGTCGCTTTCGGTATACGGACTCTCGAAATCGGGCTTTTTCTCGGAAAAATGTGTTTTTTCGGGCGGCGAGCTTTTCTTCCGCGAGACCGAGGGCGATCTGCATTTTGACCTTCAGAACGCCGACTTTCGTCTGAAAAAAGACTTTTTCCGCAATCTGAAGGCGCCCGTCACGGGCAAGATCTGCGTGGAAGCGCTGATCGACGGCGTCCGCTTTTCGGGCGACGCTCCGATCACGCTGCTGCCTGCCCGCACCTATCCGGTCGGGGCGGCAAGCGCGTATTTTGCCGTTTGCCTTTCGCCGTTTCATTCCGAAATCTCCCGCATCATCGAAAAAGTGCCGCCTCGGGATCTCGAAGCGCTTTACGCTTCTCTCAAGCGCGAAGCGATCATCTATTCCGTAAAAGACTGCGATTTTCTTCGCAAAAATACGCCCTTCGACGATATCCGAACGCTGTACACGGGGCGCGCCCGCATGGCGTCGCCTCTTGAAATGGCACAGCTTTTCTGCTGTGCGGCTCTGCGCGTCGGATTTTCGCCGATTGTCGCCGCCTTTCGCGGCGGAAAAGCGCCGCATCTTTTCTGCGGCGTTGCCGAAGAGGGCGTTTTTGATCGTGCGGTCGGGCTTTCTCACGCGCGTCTTTTGTCGGCTCTCGGCACGCGCCGTGCGGCGGTCTTTGATGTCTCCTGCCTCTTCACGGGACACAGCGTGGATCTTTCCGACGCCTGCCACAAGGCGGAGGAGGAGCTTCGGGACTTGAATCCCGCCTTCATCGTCGATATCGGACGGGTCCTTGCGGGCGGCGCGGACTTTTTCGGGCTGTATCCCGAAGACGCCCCGCACGAAAAGGCGTTTCTCGAAACGCTCCGCAAAGCGCCCGACACCAAGAAAAACACGCTTTCGTCCCTTGCGGAATCGCTGACGCACACCGATAAAACGCCGCTTCTTTCCTATTCGTTCGAAGAACACGGCGGCATTTTCGTTCATTTTTCCGATTTTTCCCTTCTGCCGTCTCTTGCGGCAAAGGAGGTCGAATACGCCCTTGCGGGGACGGCGGATCTTGCGGATCTTCAAAAGATCGCGCCGTATTCCGACGGCATAAGCGCTCTGTTTCCCGCGCCGTCCCGCACGTCGGAGCTGAACCGTGCGGAAAAAGATGAGTTGGAACGGCATATTGCCGCTTACCGCGCCGCCCTTTCGGAGCTTGAGCGCAAAAATACGCTCGGCGTTCCGCAGAGTCTCGCACTGCAGCTCTCCGAAGCCGAAGCGCTTCTCGGCACGACCGAGGACGGGGAAAAAGAACTGTATCTTGCCTGCGGTTTTCTTCGTTATTCCGAAAAGCTCGCGCCCGCCGCTCTTTATCCCGTTCATCTTGCCGTGTCGGGCAACCGTCTTTTTCTTCGTTTTACGGCGAAAGTGCCGTATGTCAACCGCCTTTTATGCGAGACGGTAAAGCGTCTCGGTGCCGGGGCGTTTTTCGAGCGCTACGGACTGCCCGGGAACGATTTTTCCGACATCATGACCTGCTTCGAAACGCTCTGCGAAAAAAGCGGGTATACCTTTATCAAAGAAGCGGCAATCGGCGCTTTTCCGTATCGGAACAGCGTTCTCGCCTTTGATATCGTCGATAAAAGCGATAAGATTCTCGCCGACAAAACCGCCTCTTTTCTGCTTTCCGACGAAGAAAAAACGTCTCCCGCGCTCCCCGATGAGAGAGTGCGCGCAAACAAAGAAACGGTGCGAAAGCTTTCGGAAACGCTTCTTTCACCGTTTGACGGCGATGCTCTTCTTGCCGCCGCGCTTTGCCGCGACGAAGATCTGCTTTTGTCATCGGGTGACGCGGCGCTCTTTTCCGATGCGGTGCTTGCCGCCGCGCAGAATAATCTGCGGCTCGGCTTTTCGACGCTGATCTGCGCCGAAGAAACGTCTTCGCTCTCGGCGCTTGAAGCATCTTTTGACGACTGCGGGCTTTCCGAGTGCGTTCTCCCTCTGCACGACGGCTGTGAGACGAAGGAGGTGCTCCGCACAAAGCTTGCGGCGCTGTCCTCCGCCGCTCTTTCCGAAGCCGAAAACGGAGAAAGCGGCGAAGTCGAAGGCAAGAACGAGAGCACTCTTTCCGACGCGGAGGCGGAGGAATACGTTCTTTTGCGCGACCGTCTTTTTGCCTATCACGACGCCAAAGCGAAGCGCTTTGATTTTGCCTTTTCGTTTTACGACGCCGCGCGCGCCTACACCGCCGCAGGTGAAAATTTGTCCGAAGAGGAACGCGAGATCCGAATCGAACCCGAAACGATCTTCTATCCCGATATGGGCAAAGCGTCGGTCGAAGCGCTGTTTGAAGCCCAGCATGAGCTGTGCCGCGCGGCGCGCGCTCTTTTCCCCGACCGACCGTATAAAGAACATCCCTTTTTTTCGGTCGGCACGACCGAGAACGAACTTGCGCTTCCCACCGTGGCGCACCTTTTGGAAAAATGCCGTCTTGCCGCCGAGGAATTTTTGCCCGCCGCCCGAACGGTCTCCGAAAGCATGGGCTTTGTGCCCTCCGACATTTTCTCGCTCCCCTCACTGTACGCCCTTCTCTCACTTTCCGTCCTTTTGCTCAAGCGCTGTGACGCGGGCATAACGGGCGAGCTTTTGGCGGGCGATGTCTATGCGGTCTCGCAGAAACTCTGCGCTCTTTCGGAGCTTGCGGCGGACATTCTGCGCGAAAAAGAGGGACTTTGCGAATTTGACGAGGGAATCTTTTCGCTCGACGCGAAGGATCTTTTTGACAAGTGGGCGAGCGGACACGACCTGTCCCGATCCGATATCACCAAAACCGTAAACGCCTACCGCACGGTCGAACCCGCATTTTCGGACAGTGCGAAAAAAGGCACTGCCGAGGTTTTGCACTCTCTTTACCGTCTGTCCGAGCTTTGCGCCCGCTTTGACGAAGAAAGCAACGAAGTCGCACCGTATTTTGCGGGGTACTGGAACGGAACGGGCACCGATTTTCAAAAGCTTTTCGCCCTTTCGGATTTTGCCAAAAACGCCGACGTTTTGCTGAAAAAGATCTTCGGCACCGACACCGAAGCGCGAAAAAAAGCGGCAAAGGCTCTGCCCGACGCGGCAAGCCGTCTTGCTTCGGACGAAGAGCTTTCCGGAGCCGTCGTTTCGGCGGCGGGGCTTTTCGACCGCATGTTCTCGGATGAGAGCAGTTTTTTGCGTCTCGCATCAATGCTCGGCGTCGATCTTTACGCGCTCTGCTTTGAAGACGGCATTCTTTCGGATAACGGGCTGTATGCTCTTCTCTGCGACTGGCAGAGCGCGGCGGATATTCTTCCGCGCGTCTGTGAATATAACCGCTGTGCGGCGCGCTGCCGCAAGCTCGGGATTTCGGTTTTCGTCGATTATCTCGAAACGCACGCGGCGACGGCGGGGGTCGAAGCGATCTTCCTTCGCTCCCAGTTACACCTGATTTTAAAGCAAATTGCCCTGTGCGGCAAAAAGCTTCTTTCTTATCCCGATTACGGGCGTGACGCCGCACGTCTGTGCGGTCTTCACGAAAAGCGTCTTCGGGACAACCGCCGCGCCGTGCGCGAGCTGTATCTCCGCCGCGTGGGCGCTTACCTTCGCGAAAATCCCGAAAAAGCCGCGGCCTTTTCGGACGATCTTTCGCGCGAGAGCGTTTGCGCCGAGGACATTCTTCTTCGTCACGGCGACCTTTTGCGCACCCTCTTCCCCATTGTGACGGCACAGCCCTCCCGCACGGGATTTTTGTCGGGCTTTGAGACCGTCGCGGTGCTCGACGCGGGACGGCTCACCCCCGAAAGAATCCTGTCCGCTCTTCCTCATGCCAAGCACAAGCTTTTCTTGTCCGATCCGCAGACCGAGCTTTCGGCTTCGGCGGCGGCTCTTTTGCGGCGGGGCGGCATCGCGGTCTTTTCGCCCGCACCTTCGGACGGGAAACGTGCCGAGGCTCTTTCGCATTTTCTCTCCCCCGTTTCGGGCTTTGACCGCGAGAGCGGAAAGAACGTTCCCGAGGCACAGACCGTGGGGCTGGAGGTTCTGAAGGCACTCGAGAAAGACCCCGAACAAAAAATCGCACTTCTTGCCGCAAACCGCGGACAGCTCGGCGCGCTGAGGGGTGTTTTGCGCATTCTTTGCGAAAAAAGCCCCGCCGCCGACCGTGCGGTAAAGGAACGCCGCATCGATATTCTTCCCGCCGAAGTCAAGCTTTATCGGCATTACGATCTGGTTCTGCTCGGCGCCGCTTACGGCGCGGAGGGCGGCGACATCGACGTTCCCGCCGAGAAGCCTGCCTCTCTTTTGTCCGCACTTTGCGGGGCGGATACAAAACGCGCGGTTCTCGTCTCGACCTTTGCTCCGCACCGCTATCCCGACCTTCTCGGTTCGCGCGCGGCGCTCTTTGCCGCATCGCTTTCGACGGCGGCATCCGAGGGGATCGACGCCCTTTACGACCCGTACCGCCCGACGAGAAACGTCGAGGCAAGCGCCGTCGAATTCTGCCGTCTTCTTACGAAGCACAAAATTCCCTGTGCGCTTTTGCGAGACGGGCGCGGCGTTGTGTTCGGCGAAGGGCAAAACCGCAAGAACTGCCGTTTCGATTCGGAAGGACTGATCCCCGATCTTTCGAAGAATCCCGCGCTTCTGCATTTGGACAGTGCGGCTTTATATCTCGATCCGCAAAAGCTGCTCTTTGAAGTCGAAGCGCTTTTAGGAGAAAACAAAAACGAAAAAGACAAGGAGGGCACGGTATGAGCGGCGGCACCATCGGCATCGATCTCGGAACGGCAAACACGCTGGTCTGCACCCGTCACGGCGGCATTATCATCCGCGAGCCCTCCTATGTAACCTACGACACGCGAACCAACCGCGTTTTGTCGGTCGGGAACGAGGCAAAAGCCATGTACGGCAAAACGCCGCCGTATGTCTGCGCCATGCGTCCCCTGCGCGACGGCGTTATCGCCGATCTCGAGCTTACGGGCGAAATGCTTCGCGTTTTTATCCGAAAGGCGCTCGGAAACAGCATTTTTGCCTCCCGTCCGAATATTATTATCTGTATTCCCTACGGCGTCACCGACGTCGAACGAAAAGCCGTCGAGGAAGCGACGCTCGAGGCGGGTGCGGGATCGGTATCGCTGATCGAAGAACCGATGGCGGCAGCGATCGGCGCAGGACTTCCCATCCGCGCCGCCTGCGGCTGTATGGTCGTCGATATCGGCGGCGGAACGACCGAGGTCGCCGTCATCTCACTCGGCGGGATTGCAAAATCGGTCTCGCTGCGCACGGCGGGCGATCGCTGTACCGAGGCGATCGTGTCGCACATTCGGCGCAAATTCAACGTCGTCATCGGCGAAGGCACCGCCGAGGACATTAAAATCGCCATCGGCTCGGCGCATCCCACCACCGACATCGGTGTCGCCGAGGTGCGGGGCCGCAATATTTTAACGGGGCTTCCCGCCGCCATGAATGTTTATTCCAGCGACATCCGCGAAGCGCTCGAAGAACCGCTCGCGGCGGTCGTGGACGCCATCAAGGCGACGCTTGAGGGCACATCGCCCGAGCTTTGCTCGGACATATACGACAACGGGATCGTCCTCACGGGCGGCGGCGCACAGCTTTGCGGGCTGGACACGCTGATCTCCGAAAAGACCCATCTTCCCGTTTATATTTCCAAAGCCCCTCTCGACTGCGTTGCCGAGGGCATTTTACGGGTCATGGAAAACAAAGAAAAAGACCTTTTGGTCTCGCGCTTAAAGCGCGCCGAAAACGAATAAAACGAGGCAAAAACATGAACGAAGTTATCTTGCGCAATACGCTTTCCGAACAGTATCTCTGTGCCGCGAAGAAAACCTTCCGCACTGAGGACGCTCTTTCCTTCTCGGACAATAAGACCGTTTTGGTTCAGATCTCCGATCTGCACGGCGATCTTCGCTCCTTTCAAAACGCGCTTGCGCTCATCCGTCACATAAAACCGACCTTCGCCGTCCACACGGGCGACGTCGTGACATGGAACGCAAGCGACGACAGCCGCTTTTTCTACGACGGCATCGAAAACGAGACCGTGCCGATCTTCAACACGATCGGCAATCACGACACGTTCCGCAACGAGCGCACCCTCTCCGAAAAAGAGCTGTACGAAATGTTCGTCTCGCCCCTCTCGGGCATCGTCTGCGACGAAAAGCCGTATTATTTCGTCGATTTCGAAAAGGAGGCGCTTCGTCTCATCGTCCTTTGCCCGTATGATTTCGAGTCGGCGGATTCTTCGATCCGCGACAAATACGCCGTAAAGAAAGAGCAGGCGGACTTTTTGTGCCGTGCGCTTTCCGAAGCGAAAGAAAAAGGCTTCGGTGTTCTCATCGCGATGCATGAGCTTGCGGACGAGCCGAAACTGTGCGACGCCGACAACCGCTTCTGCCAGCGCTTCGATCCCCATCCGTGGGGCGGGCGGCGTGCGGAACACGATCCGTTTGTCGTCGAGGACATTGTGGAGGCTTTCCGACGCGGCGAAAAGATCGAAAAGACCTACACCTACAGCCGCACGGGCGAAAGCTTCACGGTCGAACACGCCTTTTCGGGGCGCGGTGAATTCATCTGTTATCTCACGGGACACCGCCACGGCGATTTCTGCGGAACGCTTGCGCATCATCCGGGACAGCTTTTCTTCTGCATGACCTGCACGGGCTGTTTCCCCGAGGGCTATCATAACATCGGCGAGGAGATCTCCGATCTGCCCCGCATTCCCGACACCGTCACCGAAGACGCGCTCAACGCCTATGTGATCGACCACGAACAAAAGACCGTCTCGGTCGTGCGCTACGGTGCGTTGATCAACGACAGGGGCGAAATGCGCGTTTTCGAAAAGTTCCGTTACGAAACGCTTTAAAAGTACTTGATTTGCCTGTCGAAAAATTGTATAATAGGTGCGTGCCGCTTTGCGGCGCATACCGTATGTTTTTAAACAAAAAGGATGAATCTTTTATGTATCTTCTGACAGCCGACACCACCGCCAAGACCGCGTCGGTTTGTATCGCGCGGGATCATCCCCTTTTCGGGGTGCTCCCGGTCGCGCAGTTCACGCAGAACGGAACGCTCACACACAGCGAAAGCCTGCTTCCGCTGATCGACCGCGCGCTCTCGCTCTCGTCGCTTGCCCTTTCGGATATTTCGGCTTTGGCGCTTCCGGCGGGTCCCGGCTCGTTTACGGGCGTGCGCATCGGCGTTTCCGCCTTCAAGGGACTTTCCTTCGCGCTCGGAAAAGACGTTCCGTGCATTCCGCTTTCGACGCTCGAATGCCTTGCCGAAAATCTTTCGCACTGCGCCGAAAACACGATTCTCTGCCCGCTTATGGACGCGCGGCGGAACCAGTTTTACAACGCGCTCTTCACCGTGAAGGGCGGAGTCGTAAAACGGCTTTGCCCCGATCGCGTCATCACGGAGAAAGAGCTTTCCGCCGAGCTTTCCGGGCAGTACGCAAGACGGCGCGTCGTTTTAAACGGCGACGGCGCCGAGCTTTTCTTCTCTCTTCTTTCCGACGAGAAAAAAAAGCCGCCGCACATCACGCTTTGCACTCCGCGTGATCTTTACGAGGACGCTTTTTCCGCGGCGGTCGTCGCCGCGCGCATCCTGCGCTCGGGGGTCGATCTTTCCCGCTTTACGGGCGAAGCGCTCGCCCCGACTTACCTTCGCCTTTCGCAGGCGGAACGTGAGCGCAGCGAAAAACTGAAACGGGAAACGCTCTGAACCCGTTCCGAAAATTTATCCGAAACGCTATCTTCTAAGGAGAAAAAATCATGGATCTACAGTATGAATCGGCTGTCGAGAAAATTCTTTGCAGCGAAAATGACATCAAAGAACAAGTCCGCCGCGTATCGCGCGAGATCGAAGCGTACTACAAAAATTCCGAAAAGAAGCTTCTTCTGCTCGGCATTTTAAAAGGTTCGGTCGTCTTTATGGCGGATCTCATGAAAGAACTGCGCCTTCCTCTGGAGGTCGACTTCATGAAGCTTTCCTCCTACGGAAAAAGCGCCGTTTCCTCGGGCAACATCGTCGTAAAAGCGGGACTGGAACGCAAAGATCTTTCCGATTACAACGTTCTCATCGTCGAGGACATTCTCGACACGGGCAACACGCTTTACTGGCTTTTGGACTTTTTAAAGACCGAGCATCACTGCGAGGATGTGAAGATCTGCACTCTGCTTGACAAGCCCGACCGCCGCGAAAAGCCCGTTTCGGTCGATTTCGGCTGTTTCACCATTCCCGACGAATTCGTCATCGGCTACGGACTGGATTACGACGAGCTTTACCGCAATCTTCCGTATGTCGGCGTTTTGAAGCGCGAAATTTACGAAAAATAAACTGAGCACGGGCGCAAATGCAAATAAAACATAAAGGAGTTTTTCTCACCATGTGGAAGGAATTCAAAGCGTTCATCGCAAAAGGCAACGTCATGGACATGGCAGTCGGCGTTATCATCGGCGGCGCGTTCGGAAAGATCGTTTCGTCGCTCGTCTCCGACATTTTCACGCCGCTCATCAGTCTTATCACGGGAAGCGCCAACTTCAGCGATCTGAAGATCGTTTTGAAGGCAGCCGAGCTTGCCGAAGACGGAACCGAGCTTGTCCCCGCCGCAACGTTGAATTACGGCACGTTTATTCAGAACGTGATCGACTTTTTCGTCATCGCGCTTTGCGTCTTTTTGCTGGTTAAAATCGTAAACACCGTTCGCGTAAAAGCGGAAGAGCTTGTGAAAAAGCCCGAGCCCGAAAAGGAAGAAGAACCCGAAAAAGAGCCCGAGCCGACCAAGGAAGAAATTCTGCTCACCGAAATTCGCGACCTTTTGAAGGAAAACGCGCAGAAATAACGCTTTTTTGACTCAAGGAGAAGCCTATGAACACCTACACGGTCAAGATGAAGGAAAACGAGTATTGGTACGGGCTGTGCGTTGCCGACGGCACAAAATTTCCGCTCGGCGCGCCGTCGGTTTATGAGGCGGATTTCACCGTAAACCCGACGGGCAATCAGGTCGCGCCGCTTTTTCTTTCCAACAAAGGACGGTACATATACGGCGAAGCCTGTTTTGCCGTTTCGGTAAAAGAGGGCACTATCACCGTCCGTTCGGACGGTGTGATCGAGCTGATCGAAGCGGGAAGTACGCTGAAAGAGGCGTTTCTCGCCGCCTGTTCGTCGCATTTCCCGCCGCAGCGCGGCATTCCGCCCCGCGAATTTTTCGAGGTGCCGCAATACAACACGTGGATCGAGCTTGTTTACGATCAAAACCAAGCCGACATTCTTTCCTATGCGCGAAAGCTCATTGAAAACGGCTATCCCGCCGGTATTTTCATGATCGACGACATGTGGCAGAAATATTACGGCTGTTGGGAATTTGAGCGCGAGCGTTTTCCCGATCCGAAGGCGATGTGCGACGAGCTTCACGAGCTGGGCTTCAAGATCATGCTTTGGACTTGTCCCTACGTCTCGCCCGACAGCATAGAATTTCGCGAGCTTCGCGACCGGGATTGTCTGACAAAGACCTCTGACGGCAGGATCTCGCTTCACGAGTGGTGGGACGGTTATTCCGCGGCGCTCGATCTTTCCAATCCCATTGCCGTGGTCTGGTACAACGAAAAGCTGCAAAAGCTCTGCCGCGAATACGGCATTGACGGCTTCAAGTTTGACGCGGGCGACGCGCGTTTTTATCAAAACGACAAGATATCCATGGGCGACGCCGACCCCAACACCTTCTCGGAGCTGTGGGCAAAGTTCGGTTTAAATTACCCTTACAACGAGTATCGCGCCTGTGTCGGCGTGCAGGGCTATCCACTGGTACAGCGCCTTGCCGACAAACTGCACAGCTGGGAGGAAAACGGCATGGCGTCGCTTATTCCCAACACGCTCGCACAGGGGATTCTCGGCTATGCTTACACCTGCCCCGACATGATCGGCGGGGGCGAGTATATGTGCTTTCAAACGGAGGCTCAGGCGGGGCGTCTGGATGAAGAGCTGTTCGTACGTTATGCGCAGTGTGCGGCGCTCATGCCGATGATGCAGTTTTCGGCGGCGCCTTTCCGTGTGCTTTCCGAAGAAAACGCGCGGCTTTGTCTCCGCGCCGCACGGCTGCACACGCAGTTCGGACACACGTTTCTCTCGCTTGCCGAGCATGCAGGCGAAAACGGCGAGCCGATCGTGCGCTACATGGAATACGAATTCCCGAACGAGGGCTTTGAGACCGTGACCGATCAATTCATGATCGGCGACCGCATTTTGGTCGCGCCCGTCGTGCGCAAAGGCGACGTGACCCGCACGGTAAAGCTTCCCGCGGGGCGCTGGGCATATCTCGGCGAGGAAATAATGAACGGCGGAACGACCGTCACGGTCGACGCGCCGCTTTCGGTATTGCCTTATTTCGAAAAAAGATAAAGTCGGCGCGGCGGCATTTTTCTTTGCCGCCGCGCTTCTTTATACAGGGAACATTCCCCGCCATCAGGCAGAACTTTTTTGCAAACTCGGAACAAATTCGACAACAAAGACACCGTAAGAGAGGGTATTATGATCCGCAACGTACTTTTTGATTTGGACGAAACGCTTTTTGATTTTAAAAAAGCGGAACACAGCGCCATTTTCGAAACGCTGGCGCATTTCGGCATATCCCCGACCGAGGAGATGGCGAAACGGTACTCCGAGCTGAATCTTGCCGGATGGAAAAGGCTCGAAAAGGGCGAGATCGACCGCACGGCGCTGAGGGAAGAGCGGTTTCGGCTTCTTTTTGCCGAATTGGGACGCGAGATCATCCCGAAAGAGGTCGCCGACTTTTACGAAGTTGCGCTCGGAAAGGGAAAATTTTATATGCCGGGAGCGCTTGAAACACTGACCGCGCTTTACGGGAAATACCGTCTTTATCTTGTGACCAACGGCTTTCACAACACGCAGGTCGCGCGCCTTGCAGGCACGTATATCGAATCGCATTTCGACGGCATTTTCATCTCGGAGGACATCGGTTTTGACAAGCCCGACCCGCGCTATTTTGCACGGTGCTTCGAGAGAATTCCGAATTTTTCCCGCGAGGAAACGATCCTGATCGGCGACCGTATCGCAAGCGATATCACGGGCGCGAAAAATGCGCATATACGCTCGATTCTGTACTGCCCCGTTCCGACCGAAAACACGGGCGGCATTGTCCCCGATTTTACGATAAAATCGCTTGATGCTCTCCCCGCGCTTTTGCAGTCGCTGTGACCTCTTTTCATATTTTTTCTTGAAATTTTTCGACGGCTGTGTTATACTTTTTGTGACATCTGTTTTATTCTCGATAGTTGTTTACAAAATATTTTGAAATGTGCGAAAAATATGGCAAGAATTTGCAATTTTGTACAGCATATATATGGAATATTTGCCGCTTTCTGCCGTAAATACACATTATAGCTATGATCTCGGCGCATTTTTCTCTTTTTTCATAAGGGAAAGGTGTGCTTTTTGCCTTTTGCCTTTTTCCTTTTTCCTTTTTCCCGTCCGATCCGTGCGGTACCGAAGACAAGCACAAATTGTCTGCATAAATACCTGCATGAATGCCTGCATGAATGCCTGTATGAATGCCTGTATAAATACAAGAAGAAAGGAGCAAAAGCGTGAATACCTTTGTTTTGTACGCCGAGATCAATGCGATCTGTATCGCCGTCATTGCAATCATCGCCGTGACCTCCTATTCTCATTTTGAGCGCAAGGATCGTAAAAAGCGTCGTTTTCTTCATTCTGCGTAGCTGATCGCCGAGGTCGTGCGGCAAGACCGTCGAAGCCGCTCTCCCCTATCCTATCCGCATGAGCGTCGGCTGCAGCGGATACCGAAAGGGCGACGATATCGGCGACCTGATCGAAAACGCCGACAACGATATGTACCGCCGCAAATTTCATTCCGACTTCCGTTCGGCATCCGAATAAAAAATTTACCCGCCGTGCGCTTTCCTTTTCTCGAAAGACCGCACGGCGGGTATTTTATTCTTTTTCTTTTTTCCCGCCGACAAAGACCGCCTCGGGGAAAAGTTCCCCGTTTAAAAGAACAAAGTCCGCGCGGTATCCTTTTTGAATTTTCCCGACGGAAAGCCCCATAAGCGTACCCGGCGTTTCGGACGCCATTCGGAGCGCATCGCACAGCGGGATTCCCGCATCGACGCAGGTGCGCACCAGTCGGTCCTGCGTTGCAATGCTGCCCGCGAAAGCCGTGCGGTCGGGAAGCTTTGCAACGCCGTCCTCTATGATTGCGGGGACGTCTCCGACCGTCGTTTGCTTTTCGTTTGTGCCGCAGGCGGCGATCGCATCGGTGATGAGACAGGTACGCTTTGCCCCCTTGATCTTATAGATCAGCCGCAAAAGCTCGGGCGGCAAATGACAGCCGTCGGCGACCATCTCGACAAACATTTCGTCGTTTTCATAAGCCGCTTCGACAATTCCGCCGTGACGGAAGCCGTTTTCGCGCGTGACCGTGGAGGTGCAGGAATAAAGATGGGTCACGAGCCGACACCCCGCCGCGAACGCGCGTACGCAGTCCTCATAGCGCGCGTCCGAATGCCCCATGGAAGGCAGCACTCCGTTCTGCACAAGGGCGCGGCAAAAGGCTTCGTCGCGATCCCGTTCGGGAGCATAGCTCCAGCGCTTTATGATTTTCCCGTATTGGGCAAGAATGCGCTCGTAATCCTCTTTTATCGGCGGGGTAATCCGCTCGGCGTTTTGTGCGCCGCACTGCGCCGCGCTGAAATACGGTCCCTCCAAATGTACCCCCGTGACGACCGCGCGCGAAAGGCGGCGGTCGATAAGCTCGGACAGCACCGAAAGCGCCCGTTCGGTCTTTTCAACCGACATCGAGGTCACGGTCGGAAAGATCGTCGTCGTGCCGTGCCGCAAATGATAATCGCACGCCTGCGCCGCCTCTTTCGCCGTGCAGGCGGCAAAATCATGCCCGCACGCGCCGTGAACATGCAATTCGACAAAGCCCGGGGCAAGGATACAGCCCGTATAATCCTCCGTTCCGTCCGCGCTCGGCTCGGCTTTCGACGAAATTTCCGTGATAATGCCGTTTTCAAACGTGACCGTCCCCGCGAAAAATCCGTTTTCGGAAAGAATTTTATCGCACACGATTTTTCTCATCATAGCGCAAGCTCCCCGAAGCTTTCTGCGTCACAGTAAAGGACCGCTCCGCCGTGCGTACGCATTGCCGTGGCGGGGCAGTGCGCGTCGATGCGCTCGGTCGTCAAAAGCTCGCGCACCGCGGCGCGCTTGGTCTTTCCCGGCACACTGCAAAAGAGATACTGCGCCTTCAAAAGAGCGGGAACCGTGAGGGTGAGCGCCTGTTTCGGAACGTCGTCGAGCTTTTTAAAACAGCCGTCGTGTACCTGCTGATTGCGGCAGATCTCGTCAAGGCTCACGATCTTGCAAAGACGCGGGTCGCAAAAATCGGCGACGGGCGGGTCGTTAAAGGCAATGTGTCCGTTTTCCCCGATGCCCAGCACCGTAATATCGGGCGGATTTTGCCGCAAAAGCTCTTCATAACAGCGCGCGGTCTCCCCGGGCGCTTTCGCGTCGGGCAGAATTTTATAAATTGCGCCGAACGGGACGCGCGAAAAGATATGCTCGTCAAGGTACACCGAGAAGCGCGCGGGCGAATCCTTCGGAAGCCCGACATATTCGTCCATATGAAAAGCAAAAACGCGCCGCCAATCGATTCCCTCCTCGCGGCAAAGCGCCGAAAGCGTCTCATTTTGTGAGGGGGCGGCGGCAAAGATCACGTTGACCCGCTCCTTTTTTTCGAGAAGAAAGCGGAGCGCCCGCGCCGTATCCCGCGCCGCCTCCGCACCCATTTCCCCGCGCGTGGGCGCGACCTTGACCGTCAATAAATCGACTTTATATTTTTTCATTTTCTTTTTCTTTTTCTTCCTCCGACAAAGCTCTTGTTATGGCGCACAGCTTTTTTGCCGCATCGAAAAACGCCGTTTTCGGGTCGACCGTTTCACGGTGCAATGTTTCTTTTGTGAGCGCCGAAAGTCCCGCAAAATCCGCAAGATGCGGTTCGAGCGAAACAAGAACCGTTTCGTTCTTTTCGGAATGGGCGCGCAATATCTCTCGGACTTCCGCGTCCCCCTCACCCGGCGGCACGATCGTTTTGTCGCGCCGCGCGTCTTTCACGTGAAAATAGGCGATATACGGCGCGAGCTTATCATAAGCCGCAAGCGGGTCATAGCCGTCGAGCACAAAATTCCCCATATCGAAAACGCTTTTCAGCTCCCCGCCGAAGCGGGTAAGCAGCCGCAAGACCCGCTCGGGGCTTTCGCCGTATACGCCGTGTTCGTTTTCAAGGCAAAGGGTTATTTTTTCCTCCCGCGCCAAGGTCAAAAGGTGCGAAAGCGCCGAAAGGACTTTTTCCTCATCGCCGCCGCAAAAGCACTCGCCGTCCGCGGGATAAAAGGAAAAAATGCGAACAAAAGCCGCGCCAAGCGCCCTTGCCGAAGAAAAAACACGCTTTGCTTTTTCGAAATGCTCCGAAAGATCGTCCGAAAGCTGCACCTTTCCGATGGGCGAAGCGAGCGCAGACGCGCGGATTCCGTATTTTTCCATGGTTTTTTTCACCGCACAAAGTTCATCGTTTCGAAGCTCGGCAATGTTTTTTCCGTCGACAAACCGAAGCTCGGCAAAGGAAAAGGACAGCTCGGAATCGGAAAAAGCGCGCATCTGCCCCTCAAAATCTGTGCAGATCTCGTCCGAAAAACCGCTGAACAAAAACTTTTTCATAAAACCGCCTCGCTCTTCCCGCTTTCGAGCGCACGGTCGATCGCGTCGATCAAACGCACGGGGAAAAGAAGCTCGTCGGGCGTTTGCTTCGGCGCTTTTCCGCTCAGCAGCGCCGAAAACTCCGCAAGCTCATATTTTCCCATATCCGACGGCAAAACCGGTTTCTTTTCGACCGTCCCGTGTTTTCCGATAACACAGGCGGAAAAATAATACCGAAGATCGCTCATGGTCGATTGCACGCGGAAAGAGTCGTAGATCAGCTCACAGTACATATTTTTTTCCATGATCGAGGCGGATACCCCGCGGATATCCTTTCCGAACAGAAACATTGCCGTTTCGAGCATATGGGCAACGTAGAATTTATACCCGCCGTAAGGGCTGTCGGTAAAGGTCGGAAAGATAAGCGACCCGCCGACGATCTCCCCGATTCCCGAGCTGGCAACCGTATCGCGCAGCGTGCGCACATCGGGAATTTTCGGCATGACCGAGCCGCCGCAAACGGGGTTTTTGTATTTTTTCAATTCTTCGCAAAACGCTCTCCCATCCGCGAGCGAGCAAGAAAAGGGCTTGTCGATAAACAGCGGAACGCCCGACGGAAGATAGGGTGCGGCAAGCGGAAAATGGCGGCCGCCGTGCCGCGCCGTGATCATAACGCCGTCGGCCTTTCCGACCGCGTCGTCAAAGTGTGGAAGGATCGGAACACCGAATTTTTCCGACACACGCTTTGCGGCGTCGCTTTCGTCGCTGTATACGCCGAGAACCTCGAGCGGCGGCTCTTCTTCTCGGATCACGTTCAAAAACCCGTCCGCGTGGCTGTTTTCACAGCCCAAAATTACGATTTTTTTCATCTTGTCTCCTCTTTTTCGTACCGCACCGCAAGCGGACATCTTTTGTGACATTCAGCAATGATCGCAATGACCTTTCTTGCCATCTCGGGCGTTACGGGGTGCGGAAGGCCGTTTACGAGCGAATCGTACACGCCGTCATAAAACTTTTCGACCGCTCGGTCAAACGCCGTACCCGAAAACGTTCCGTTTTCGATGTGTTCCTCCACCGTTTCGGTGCAATAAGCGGGCAAACCGTTTGCGTCGGACAGCGGCTCAAACCGAACGGGGCGCGGCGAAAGGGGCGCTTTGCGGAAAAGAAGGGTGTATTCGGCGTCGTTTGAAAGCATTGTGCCCATGCTTCCCTCAAGCTTATAGGTCCAGTCGGCAAAAAGATTTTTTAGTTTTGCGTCGGTCGAGGCGATCTCGATATCGACAAGGGGCTTATTCGGCGCTTCGAGAATCACCTTGGCATAATCCTCCGCGTCACCGCTTGTGTTGAAAAGCCCGAGCCGCGCAAACGAAACACGGACATTTTCGTCCCAATCGAGAAGAGACAGCGCCTGCCCGATCGGGTGTGGACCCGAATTGTAAAGGCTTCCGCCGACCCTCATTTGCAGAGTCTGCCAATCCCAACGGCGGAAAAGCCCCGAGTAGCGGAGCGAAATTTGCGAAAGCTTCCCCAAGATTCCGCTCTCGGCGGTTTCCTTCACTTTTTCAAAAGCGGGCGTGAAAAGCGTCTGATGAAAGACAAAAAGCTTTCCGCCGTACTTTTCCGAAAGGGCGATCAGCTCACCGCATTCCGCGTCGGTCGCCGCAAACGGCTTTTCGCACAGCACGGAAAAACCGTGCGCCAAAAGCTCCCGTGCAATAGCGCAATGCTGATCGGAAAACGAGGCGTTTACAATAAGATCGATCTTTTCGCGAAGCGGAAAAAGTTCGCGATAGTCAGCAAATGTCTCGCAAGCGCACCCATATTCGTCCCGCGCCCGCGCGCGGCGCTCTTCTATCTCGTCGACCACAGCCGCAACGCGGAATTTTTCACACGCGGGCGAACGGAAGAAACGCCCGTGGATATCCCGTCCGCTCCGTCCCTGCCCGATGATCGCAACCCGTAGTTTTTCCATAAAGCAACGCTCCTTTTTCTTTTCGTTTTCATTTTTCTCTTTGTATTATCATTGTAACAGAATAAAACACAATGGGAATTGGCAAAATTCTCGATTTATATTGCATTTTCTCTGCAAAAATGCTACAATGAAGAAAAACATTTCGGGAAATGGGGAGGGAGATTCTACGGATCATATCGTCACGGTCGGCGATTTTCGCTTTGCCGATTCGAAAAGCGACGCGCCGAAAATTCACGAATTTCGCAGTCATACTCATCGAAAATATGAAATTTTATACTTTTTGCGCGGCGATGTGCATTGCGTCGTGGGCAATCTGCGCCATGCGATGCAGTCGGGCGAAACGGTTCTGATCCCTCCTCTGTACAGTCACCGAATGGAAATTCTTTCCTCCGTCCCGTATGAGCGCATGGTTTTGAATTTCGACACCTGCGGCGCGCCGACGGCTCTTTTGAAAAAGGTCTTTTCGTCGCCCAAAATCATCGGTGCCGAAAACACGGCGCTTGTTCACGTCTTTTCTCTGCTTCGAAACGCCCGCACCGCCTTTCCGAAGGGCGAGCGCGACGCGCTTTATCCCGCTCTTTTGACCGAGCTTATCTATCTTTTGTCGCTGTGCGAGGAAAACCGCGAATGCGTCGCATTTGACGGACACACCCAAGCGGCGGAGGAAATTATCGGGTATATCGACGAGCACCTGTTTGAGCCGCTTTCGATCGAGCTTCTCTGCCGCCGCTTTTATCTTTCCCCCGCCTATCTGCACAGCCTTTTAAAGGACGCGCTGGGCATGAGCCCCATGCGCTATATCCGCACGCGCCGCATGCTGGCGGCGGAGGAAATGCTGCGTCTCGGCGAAAAAGCAACCTCGGTCGCGCAAAAAGTCGGATACGAGGATTACGCGTCCTTTTACCGCGCGTACCGCGCCTATTTCGGAGTGTCACCTCTCAGCGCGCGGATGTCCTGAATCTTCTTTTCCCCGTCGGCAAAAAACGCTCATAAAAAGCACCCATAACAGAAATAAGCCCGGTGGTCACACCGGGCTTATTGGCAAGCAAGAAAATTTTGACTCTTTGTCTTTTTTTATATTTGTTTTTCCGCCTTTCGGAAACTCAGCCCGCACTCTGCTCCGCCGCAAAAGCCGCGAACCGTTCGGCATTGTAGTCGGCGTCGAAATCCTCGAGCGAGGAGAGGAACGCAAGATATTTCTCCGCGCCGATCGAATCGAAAAGTTCGCGGGAAATGCGGTCGGGATACTGCTCCGAAAGCTTTTCGAACTGGCGCTCGGCAAGCGTTTCAAAGTCGATCGCGTTTGCGCTTGCGCTTGCACCGCTGTTTGATCCCGCGCTCGCGCCTTCGCCCGAAGACCCTCCGCCGCCTCCGCGTTTGTTTTCGTCTCCGGTTCCGTTTTCCGCTTTGGGTAAGCTGCACATGTCGTTCGTGAACCCGTTTGCTTTCGCCGCAACGGTATCATCGGAATACTCAGCACCGTCAAGCGAACGATCATCCGCACCGTCCGCAGTGCTTTCGGTACTCGGAACGATGGGAGCGAAATACGTCGTGCTCTTGCTCTCCTTCTCGTCTTCACTCTCACCCGATTCGGCAGAATTGATTTGCGTCGTTTCATCGCCCGAAAGAAGCGAACCCGCATCGTCGGGGGTATTCGGCCCTTTCATTATGCTCTGCATGGGGGGAAGCGAAATTTCTCCGCAAGCATCGTCGGCAAGACCGTCGGCGTCGGCGATACGATAATCCGCGTCTTCGTTTTCGGATGCGGAATCGGCGGTATTATCCTGCGCATCGTGCAGATTTTCCGAATCATCGGTAACGTCCGACTCGAACAAGGCGTCGCCTCCGGCAGACTTCATATAAAACAACTGCGTTTCGTTTACGTCTTCACTTTGTGCGCTGTCCGCCTTCTCATCCGAAAAAAGAGAGATCGGAAGCTTGCTTTGATAAATTCCGACATAAACCGCCAGCACGGCTGCCGCGGCGGCAATCGTACCGATAGGCAGACGCAGACGCTTTGCCGTATTATCCTTTTTGATTTCGACCTTTTCGTTGCGAATGCGTTTCATGACCGAGTCGGACAGCTCTTTTGGGGCGGAAGCCCGACACTCTCTTGCGTAGGCACGCAAAAGATCGTGCATTTCCTTTTGATCGGTATACTCTTTTCGGCAAGAGGGACAGGTGTCAAAATGCTCCTGCAAATCCTGCGGGACAGGTTCGTCATAATCCAGCATAATCAGCCGCTTTTTTGCGTCCCGACAGGAAAGTTTACTGTTCATGTCGCATTCTCCTTTCTGATATCGTGCGGGTCTTTCCGCACATATCCTTCGTTACATACTGTATAGACGTTGTTTTTTTCATTTTGTTCCCATTTTTTCGAAGATTTCGGTTAACGTTTCTCACCTTATAAAAGATCCTGACCTTCCAGCTTCTTTTTCAGCGCGATTCGGGCGCGCGAAAGGCGGGATTTCACTGTTCCCTCCTCCAAAGACAGAAGCTCGGCAATCTCCGCATAGCTGTAACCCTCCAGCTCGCGCAGGATGATTACCTCGCGATGCTCTTCGGAAAGCTCGTAAATCGCCTTGCGCACAAGGCGCGTCGTCTCGTTGGTGATGAATTGTTTTTCGGGCTCATATTTTCCCGAACGGTCGGGAATTTCGGCTTCCTTTTCGTCTTCTTCGTCATAAGTCATATCCGAAAGCGAAACGGTTTTGTTTCGGTTTGTTTTCCGCACATAATCGTATACGGCATTTTTGCAGATGCGATAGAGCCATGTCGAAAACTCACTGTCGTATCGAAAGACATTCAACGCGCCGTAGGCTTTGATGAATACCTCCTGCGCAATATCCTCGGCATCCTCATGTTTTTTTATGTCGTAAAAGATCGTGCGGTAAACAAAAGAGCTGTATTTTTCCACCAAAGCGCCGTACGCTTCGGAATCCCCGTTCTTCGCCCGATCCACCAAAAGGGCGTCGCCGCTCAGCTTCGCCTCATCGGTCGAAAGCTTTTTACGGACGAAAAATGCCACGTCGTTTTCCCCCTCTCGCTTTTTTTAATCTGTCTGTTTCCGTTTTTCTGTTTCTCTCGGGAATCGTTTTTTTGATTATTTCGTTTTATTCTGTTTCCGCCGCGGTATCCGACACTACGGCGTTTTCTTCCTCCGTCGGCACGGCATGGGTCTTATTGATAATCTGCCAGCCGCAGCTTTTGTCGTAAAGGCAGATAACGCCGCCCGAACAATCGGTTATCTCATCGAAAAGCGGCTCGATAACGTAATTTCCGTCGCGGTCGATCATGCCCTTTTTGCCGCCCTCTTCGCCCACAACGGCAAGTCCCTCAAAAAACGGGCGGGCATAAGTAAAGGTCGGCTCGCAAATGAACTTCCCGCGTGAGGTCATGTATCCCGCGAGTCCGTTCTTTTCCAGCAAAATGCGCCCGCAGCTGTAGGAATAAACGGTATAATCCGCGGGAACGTGAAATTCCTCGCCTTTGCGGTTGACGAAGGTCTCGTATTCCGACTGAAGCTCGCCCCGCACATAACGGCGGCGGACCGCGCGCGTCAGTCCCTCGTCGAAATAGTAATACCCGAGCGCACGCTCTCCCGTTTCTTCGCCCGCGCCGTACAGAATCGACGCAAGTCCGCCGACGCGAAGCCGACCGTCGGCGTTATAGAAGTAAAGGCGGTTCTGCGCGTCGTAGGCACAGCCGTACCCCTCGGAAAAGGCGAACGCCTTTTCATAAGCGGCGGGGACGCTTTTTCCCTCGTGAACCCGATAGCCGAAGCCCGAACGGGTCGAGACGACCTCGCACTCCGCGTCGTCGCTCACGCCGTAATACGACGGATAATCGAAATTCACACCGCGAAAATCAAGCCGCTCATCGTAGGTCGTCTCGGTAATACTTCCGTCCTGCGCCACGGCAAAAAGCGTATCGGACCGCCACTCTTTGAAGATCGGGCGGTTTTGGGCATCGCGTATGCCGAGAAAGACCATGCTGTAGTTCTCGGGGAAGACGATGGTTTCGCCCTTCGCGTTGAGCGCCGCGCGCCCGTTTTCGTCGGCAGCAATGATAAAGCCCATGCGCGGCCACATGGTAAAATAATAAGAAGTCGAAGTCGTGCCGTCCTCGTTTTCGTAGGTCACGGCATATTTTGCTTTGTCAAAAAAAGTCTTGTCGGTCGGCGTCACGAGCGAAAGACGGTAGGTGTCGTCATACACGCCGTCGGAGAGAACGTATTCCTCCGAAACGGGAGAAAACGGAGCTTTTGCGAGATATTCCTTTGCCGTGCGCGTCCTTTCGGGAACATTTTCATTTTCTTTCGTGTCATCGGGCGTTTCGCTGTCGTCCGCGCCGCTTTGATTTTTTCCGTCAATCTCGTTTTTTTCGGATATGTCGGGGTGAATTTTCGTATCGTTTACAGTCTTTGCGGCGCAAAGAATCAGCCCTGCCGACACGGCGGCAAGACCGAGGTATAAAAGAATGCGTTTCGAAAGACTGCTCACGGATCTGCACCTCGCTCAAAATACTCGAATTCGATCATTTTTGCATAAGCGAACTCTTTGCGTCCGCGCGACAAAATTCACCGTATACAGTATAGCACAATTCTTTTCAAAATTCAAGTCGCAATCTTTTGCAAATACCGTAAACGGGATAAAAAAATCCCGCGGAAGCAATTTCCGCGGGAAAACTTACCGAAAGAACGCGAAACGCTTAGATTTCGGCAAAGTACTTAATGGTGCGAACCATCTGGCTGGTGTAGGAGTTTTCGTTGTCGTACCACGATACGACCTGAACCTCGTAAAGGTCATCGGCGATCTTGCAAACCATGGTCTGGGTTGCATCAAAGAGAGAACCGTAACGCATACCGATAACGTCGGAGGAAACGATCTGATCTTCGTTGTAGCCGAAGGATTCGGAAGCCTGAGCCTTCATAGCGGCGTTAACGGCTTCGGGAGTGATGTCCTTGCCCTTAACAACAGCGGTAAGGATAGTGGTGGAGCCGGTCGGAACCGGAACACGCTGAGCAGAGCCGATGAGCTTGCCGTTCAGTTCGGGGATAACAAGACCGATTGCCTTAGCCGCACCGGTGGAGTTCGGAACGATGTTGGCGGCGCCGGCACGGGCACGACGGAGGTCGCCCTTTCTGTGAGGACCGTCGAGGATCATCTGGTCGCCGGTGTAAGCATGGATGGTGCTCATGATACCGCTCTGGATGGGAGCGAAATCGTTAAGAGCCTTTGCCATGGGAGCGAGGCAGTTGGTGGTGCAGGATGCAGCGGAGATGATGGTGTCATCCTTGGTGAGGGTCTTGTGGTTTACGTTGTAAACGATGGTGGGAAGATCCTTGCCTGCGGGAGCGGAGATAACGACCTTCTTAGCGCCTGCGTCGATGTGAGCCTGAGACTTTTCCTTCGAGCAGTAGAAGCCGGTGCACTCGAGAACGACGTCAACGCCGAGCTTGCCCCAAGGGAGATCCTTTGCGTCCTTCATAGCGTAAATGGTGATCTTCTTGCCGTCTACGGTGATGGAATCTTCGCCGGCTTCAACCGTGTGAAGACCTTCGCCGATCTTACCGCAGTAACCGCCCTGTGCGGTATCGTACTTGAGAAGCTGAGCGAGCATCTTAGGATCGGTAAGGTCGTTGATGGCAACAACTTCGTAGCCCTCTGCGCCGAACATCTGTCTGAATGCGAGACGGCCGATACGACCGAAACCGTTAATGGCAACTTTAACTGACATGATTTTTTCCTCCTGATAATGTAAGATATGATGTTATTCTTATCATTCTGTACTATTATAATACATTTTTTTGATTTTTGCAAGGGGGATAATCCAATTTTTCACATTCTTAAAATATTTGTAAAATACGGCAATATCTCTTGAAAACAGGTGGGGTTTGTGGTACAATTCAGTCAATCTGTTCAATGGGTAAGAAAAAATTTACATTCCATGCGGCAAGGACTGCCGATCTTTTTCATCGGAGGTACATTTTTATGCGTTACATACCCGAACCGCTCAGACGCTTTTCTCCCGAGACCGACGTTCTTTCCACGGTCTGTCTTCCGATCCATCGCATTCTGTTTCAAAACGAGCTTTGCGATGACGCGTCGGTTTTATTGGGCTCTCACCCGATCCAGGGGGCCAACGCGACGGTGAAGCGTCCCGACTGTCTTTTGCGCCCCGGCGCCGCGCTGGTGTTGGATTTCGGCGTCGAGCTTTGCGGCGGCGTAAAGCTTTCGCTCGGCCGCTTTTTGTGCGACGAGAAAAGCAGGGACAAATGCCGCCTTCGCTTTCGTTTCGGCGAATCGGCAAGCGAAGTCATGGCGGAGCTTTACGAGAAAAACGCGACCAACGACCACAGTCTGCGCGATTTTGTCGAGCCGCTCGGCGGCATGAGCGCGCCGCTCATCGGGCGCACGGGCTTTCGCTTTCTGCGCATCGACAATGCGGACGAATCCGCCTCGATCGCTCTCGACGGCGTCTGTGCCGCCGCGACCTTCCGCGACATCGAATATCGCGGGAAATTTATCTCGAACGACGAAGAATTGAACCGCATTTTCGACACGGCGGCTTATACGCTTCACCTTTGTATGCAGGACTATCTGTGGGACGGGATCAAGCGCGACCGCGCCGTCTGGATCGGCGATATGTACCCCGAAATTGCCGCCATGTGCTGCGTTTTCGGCGAAAACGAGGCGGCGGAAAAGAGCCTTGATTTTGCCCGCGACCTCACCGCGCCCGACGGATATATCAACGGAATCTATTCCTATTCGCTCTGGTGGATACGGGTGCTGAACCGTCTTTATATGCAAAACGGAAATATTTCGTATCTGAAAGAGCAGAAGGATTTTCTTATCCGCCTTGTGCATCAATATGCCGCCGACATCGACGAAAACGGGGTTTTGACCCCGAACGGCTGGGCGTTGTTCGACTGGCCATCCAACTCCGATCCGTCGCTGTCGCTCTCGGGCGTGCATACGCTCCTTCTTCTCGCCTATGAGGAGGCGGCGTTTTTGCTGCGCGAATTGTCGGACAAAAAAGAGGCGGCGTTCTGCGACGAAATTGCGCGCAGACTGCGCGCGTGTCCCGTTCCCGATCACGATTACAAGCAGATCGCCGCGATACACGTGCTTGCGGGACTGCGTGACGCAAAGGCGGAAAACGAACGTGTGCTTTCGAAAAACGGCGATCACGGAATTTCCACTTTTCTCGGAATGTTCACCTACGCCGCCCGCACCCTTGCGGACGACACGGCGGGCGCTCTTTCCAATGTGCGCGGCGTATACGGCGGCATGCTGAAGGTCGGCGCGACTTCTTTTTGGGAGGATTTCGACCCCGCCTGGTGCGAGAACGCGGGAAGGATCGACGAATTCACGCCCGAGGGACTTGAGGATATCCACGGCGACCGCGGCGCGTTTTGCTACGTCGGATTCCGTCACAGCCTGTGCCACGGCTGGTCGGCAGGAGTCTGCGCCTATCTTTCGGAGTATGTTTTGGGCGTAAAGATCACAAAGCCCGGCTGCCGCGAGATCACGCTTGCCCCTTCGCTCGGCGATCTTGCCGAAGTATCGGGCGTTTATCCGACACCGCACGGCGATCTTGAAATTCACTGTAAAAAAGCGGCGGACGGAAAGGTTCATACCACCTACCGCGCCCCCGAGGGCGTAAAAGTCACGCTCGCGGAAGCATAAGTATATAACACAAAAAGCAAACGAAAACAAAAAGAAAGGAGCGCCGCATGAACGAGATCACCCCGCAAAGTCCCCTCACCGTCTTGTACGGAATCAGCGACTCCCGCGCCGCTCTTTTCGAAAAGCTCGATATTAAAACGATCGACGATCTGGTACGGCACTATCCCCGCACCTACGAAAACCGCGGCGATGTAAAGACGGTGAGCGAGCTGAGCCCTTTCGAGACGGCATCGCTGATCCTGACAATCGATTCCCCCTTAAAAAGCACGCGCATTCCGTCCCGCTCGGGGCGCCCGCTCAGCGTGCAGAAGGTCACGGCGTCCGACGAAACGGGCGCGGTCGCGATCACTTTTTTCAATCAAGATTATTTAAAAAGCACCCTGGTCACGGGGCGAAAATTTCGTTTTTACGGCAGCGTCACGGGCGGTTTTCTCACGCCGCAGATGACCTCGCCCGCCTTTGAGCCGTACCGCGACGGAATAAAACTCGACAACCTCGTGCCGGTCTATCCGCTCACGGCGGGCATTACGCGCGGGATGATAACGGGGCTTATCAAAAGGGCGCTTCCCGCCTACGAAAAGATCGAAAGTCTTCCCGAAAGCATTCTTTCGGAATTCTCGCTCCGTCCGCTGTATCCCGCCTTGCACGATATTCATTTCCCGAACGACGCGCAAGACATGGAAAGCGCGCGGCGCAGACTTGCCTTTGAGGAGCTTCTGAATTTTCAGCTTCGGCTTCGGGCGCTCAAGGAGCGCGGAAGAAAAGGCAAAGCGGTTCGTTTCCGCCGTCCCGACATGAATCCGTTTTTCGATTCGCTCCCCTATGCGCTAACGTCCGCGCAAAAGCGGACGATCGACGAGATCCTGTACGACATGACAAGGCGGGACGCCGCCGAGCCTTTCCCTATTTCTCCGACGGAGGAATACACCGAGCCCATGCGCCGACTGGTGCAGGGCGACGTCGGAAGCGGAAAGACGGTTGTTGCCGCGGCGGCGGTGTATGTCTGCGTGAAAAACGGTATGCAGGCAGCGCTCATGGCGCCCACCGAAATTTTGGCGGAACAGCATTACAAGTCGCTTCTTCCGCTCATGGAAGGGCACCGGATCGCGACGGCGCTTCTCACGGGAAGCACAAAATCCGCCGAGAAGAAAAAGATTCTTTCCGCCCTTGCGCAAGGGAAGATCGATTTTATCATCGGAACACACGCCCTCATCGAGGACAGCGTCGTCTTTGCCCGCCCCGGACTTACCGTCACCGACGAACAGCACCGCTTCGGCGTAAAACAGCGGCAAAGGCTCTCGGGCAAGGTGGGAGAAAACAACGCCGTGCCGCATATGCTCGTCATGTCGGCGACGCCCATTCCCCGCACGCTTGCCATGATCCTGTACGGCGACCTTGACCTGAGCATTATGGACGAGCTTCCGCCGGGACGACAAAAGGTCGATACCTTCGCCGTCGGCGAACCGATGCGGGCGCGTATTTACGCCTTTATCGAAAAGCAGATCGCGGCGGGGCATCAATGCTACATCGTCTGTCCGCTCGCCGAGAAGCCCGAGGGCGAGCTTGTCCCCGAGGAATACGAGACCGAGCTGAAATCCGCCAAGGATTATTGCGAAAAATTGCAGGCGGAGGTCTTTCCGCACCGCCGCGTCGCCTTTCTTCACGGAAAGATGAAGCCTGCCGAGAAAGAAAAAATCATGCGCGCCTTTTCCGACGGCGAAACGGATATTCTGGTCTCGACCACCGTGATCGAAGTGGGTGTGAACGTTCCCAACGCGACGCTTATGGTCGTGGAAAACGCCGAGCGCTTCGGACTTTCCCAACTTCACCAGCTTCGCGGACGGGTCGGACGCGGCAAAGATAAGTCTTTCTGCGTTCTCATGTCGCCCGTTATCAACGGCGCTTTGGCGGAGGATCGAAACGAGGTCGAAAAACGGCTCGGCATTCTGTGCAAATACGAAAGCGGCTTTAAAATTGCGGAATTCGACCTGAAAAACCGCGGCCCCGGCGATTTCTTCGGACAGCGCCAGCACGGGGAGCTGCGCTTTAAGATCGCCGATCTTGCCGCCGATATGACGCTGATCGAACAAACAAAAGAGCTTGCCGACCGACTGTGCCGACAAAAAGCAAATCAAAATAAAAGGGACAGCAAGGAGGAAACATCATGACAAATGCAACCGATTGGAAATTCGGAATGTCCACTGCGGGCGATTTTTGCGAAGACACTTTTCGCGATTACTCCGAAAACGGCGTGGAGTATATGGAAATATCGCCGCGTCAGGAATCATTTTCGACTCTGAATTTTAAAGAGACCGAAGCTTTTGCGCACCGTTACGGAATCACTCTTTGGTCGTTCCATCTGCCCTTCGCGCCGTTTGAGACAAACGACATTTCCTCGTGCGACAAAACGGTTCAAAAAAACAGCCTCGACCTTCAGTCCGAGCTGATCCGCCGCGCCACCGACATCGGGATCGAACGGTTTATTATCCATCCGAGCGGAGAGCCGATCGCCGACGAAGAACGCCCCGAGCGTTTAAAGCGCTCTCAGGAGAGCCTTTTTGCCCTTGCGGAGCTTGCTTCCCGCTGCGGCGGTACGCTTTGCGTCGAGGATCTGCCCCGCACCTGTCTCGGGCATACGATCGAGGAAATAAAGCTTCTTTCGTCGGTTCACGAAAAGCTGCGCGTCTGCTTTGACACAAATCACCTTCTCACCGATTCCAACATCGATTTTGTCCGCGCTCTTTGCGACAAGATCGTAACGCTTCACGTGTCGGATTATGATTTTACCGACGAGCGCCACTGGATTCCGTACGAAGGAAAGACCGACTGGGTCGCGCTGATCGGCGCTTTGGAAGAGGTCGGGTACAGCGGTCCGCTCCTTTATGAAGTGAGCCTTGCGACCCCGCCGTCGATCGTGCGCGAGCGTCCGCTTACGCGGCATGACTTTTTCGAAAATTACAAAGCGCTGACCGAAAAGCGCCCCTTTGTTCCCTTCGGAAAGCCCAATCCCGCTTTCTTTCAAAACTGAATTTTGAATAGAAAAAAATCCTTCGGCAATACTCTTTTTTATGAGTATGATCGGAGGATTTTTTATGTCGGAAGAAAAAATGCCCGAGGAATCGGGCGAAAACGAAGAGCTTACCGCCGAGAAAGCCGAAAATGCAAAATTGCAAAACATCGCGATCTCGGGCAGTGTCAAAACCAAAAAGGACAACATCGTCCTTCAGACCCTCACCATCGCGGGGCAGGTCGAGGGGCATTACGCGCTGTCGGCACAGACCAAAAGCACAAAATACGAACACGTTCTCCCCCAGCTTGTCAGCGTCGAGGAGGACGACGAGACCGACGGACTGCTCATTCTGCTCAACACGGTGGGCGGCGATGTGGAGGCAGGGCTTGCCATCGCCGAGCTGATTTCGGGCATGACAAAGCCGACGGTTTCGTTGGTTCTGGGAGGCGGTCATTCGATCGGCGTGCCCCTTGCCGTCGCGGCGAAAAAATCGTTCATCGCGCCGTCGGCGACCATGACGATTCACCCCGTGCGAATGAACGGTCTTGTGATCGGCGTGCCGCAGGCGTTCACCTATTTCACGCGGATGCAGGATCGGATCGTGGATTTTATCGTGCGCAATTCAAACGTAAAAGAGGAGACGCTGACGGGACTTATGCTCAAAACCGACGAGCTGGTCGCCGACATCGGAACGGTCATCGACGGGCGCGAAGCGGTGGAGCTTGGGCTGATCGACAAAGTGGGTACGCTTTCCGACGCGCTTGCGGCGCTGAAAGACGCGGTGCGAAATAAGCGGGACAAAAAATGAAAAATCGGGGAGAGCTAAAGCTCTCCCCGATTTTCTTTTTATCAAGGAAACATTATTCCAACTCGAACGCGCCGGTATAAAGCCGATAATAGACGCCCTTTTCGGCGATCAGCTTTTCGTGGTTTCCGCGTTCGATGATTCTGCCGTGATCCAGCACCATAATGACATCCGAATTCATAACAGTCGAGAGACGGTGGGCGATAACGAACACCGTGCGCCCCTTCATGAGCTGATCCATACCGCGCTGAACGATCGCCTCGGTGCGCGTATCGATCGACGAGGTCGCCTCATCCAAAATCATAACGGGCGGATCGGCAACAGCGGCGCGGGCAATGGCAATCAGCTGTCGCTGACCCTGCGAAAGGTTGGCGCCGTTGTTGGTAAGCTCGGTATCATAGCCCTTCGGAAGACGGCAGATAAAATCGTCCGCACCCGCAAGCTTTGCCGCCTCGCGGCATTCCGCGTCGGTCGCGTCGAGCCGTCCGTAACGGATGTTGTCCATTACACTGCCCGTAAACAGGTTGGTATCCTGAAGCACGATGCCGAGACTGCGGCGCAGATCGGCTTTTTTGATCTTGTTGATATTGATTCCGTCGTAGCGGATCTTGCCGTCGGCGATATCGTAGAAGCGGTTGATCAGATTGGTGATGGTTGTCTTTCCCGCACCCGTCGCGCCGACAAAGGCGACCTTCTGACCGGGTTCCGCATAAACCGTCACATCATGCAAAACGTCCTTGCCCGGCTCATAACCGAAATCCACGTCAAGCATACGCACGTCTCCGCGAAGCGGCGTATAGGTAAGTGTACCGTCGCCGTGCGGATGCTTCCATGCCCAATGTCCCGTGCGCTTTTCGGTCTCGCGCATTGTGCCGTCGGGCGTCTGCTCGCAGTTGACCAGCGTCACATAGCCGTCGTCGGGCTCGGGCTTTTGATCCATCAGATCGAAAATACGCGCGGCGCCCGCCATACCCATGACGATCGAGTTGATCTGCTGGGACAGCTGGTTGATGTTGCCGGTGAACTGCTTGGTCATGTTCAGAAACGGAACGATAATGTCGATCGTGAAGACGACCCGTCCCGAAAGGCTCACGTTCGGCGCGCCCGACAAAAGGAGAAGGCCGCCGATCATAGCACAGATAACATACAAAACGTTTCCGATATTCATAATGATCGGACCGAGACAGTTGGCGTAGGCATGCGCTTTGAAGCTGTCTTCATACAACGCGTCGTTGATCGCGTCGAAATCCTTCTCGACCCGACGTTCATGGCTGAACACCTTGATGACCTTCTGCCCGTTCATCATTTCCTGAATATAGCCCTCGGTCTCACCGATGGTCCTTTGCTGACGAATAAAAAATTTTGCCGAACCGCCGCCGACCTTTTTGGAGACAAAGACCATAGCGACAACGCCGACCAGAACGATACAGGTCATCGGAATGCTGTACCAAAGCATGATGCAAAGCACCGAGAACGAGATGATGCCTGCCTGCAAAAGCGACGGCAGCGCCTGGGACACGAGCTGGCGAAGCGTGTCGATATCGTTGGTGTAATAGCTCATGATATCGCCGTGCTTGTGCGTGTCAAAATAGCGGATGGGAAGATTCTGCATGCCGTCAAACATACGGCAGCGCATTTTGTCAAGAAAGCCCTGCGTGATAAACGCCATGAGCTGGGTATACAGCGTGATGAGAAGCATGGCGCCGACATACAGTGCGATCAGGATAAGAACCTTAGGAAGAATCTGCGCTTTTGCGACCTCCCAGCTCAGCTCGCCGCGCGCAAGACAGTCGCCGATGACGGCGAATACCTTTTGCAAAAAGACGGCGGGAACTGCCGAAACGATCGCCGAAAGGACGATGCAAACGCCCGTGAGCGGCACCATAACGGGATAAAACTTAAAAAGATACGAAAGCACGCGCTTTAAGGTGCGCATATCGAGCGAGGGCTTTTTGCCTTTTTGCTTATTCATGAGACGCACCTCCGTTCGTTTGCTGTTCGTAGACTTCGCGATAGATCGGACTTTCGCGCAAAAGCGTCTCGTGCGTTCCGACGTGCTCAATCTTACCGTTGTCCATGACCAAAATAAGATCGGCGTCCTGAACCGACGCGATACGCTGTGCGATAATGATCTTGGTGGTCTCGGGGATATAGGCGCGGAATCCCGCACGAATCAGCGCGTCGGTCTTGGTATCGACGGCGCTGGTGGAATCGTCGAGGATCAGGATCTTCGGCTTTTTCAGAAGGGCGCGCGCGATGCAAAGGCGCTGTTTCTGACCGCCCGAAACATTGGTTCCGCCCTGCTCGATGTGGGTATCGTACCCGTCGGGGAAGGAGCGGACAAATTCGTCGGCTTGTGCAAGCCTGCACGCTTCGGCGATCTCTTCATCGGTCGCGTTCTCGTTGCCCCAACGGAGATTTTCTTTGATCGTACCCGAAAACAGAAGGTTCTTCTGCAGCACCATGGCGACCGCGCCGCGAAGGGTGTCAAGATCATAATCGCGCACATCGACGCCGCCGACCTTTACGACACCCTCGCTCGCGTCGTAAAGACGCGGGATGAGCTGAACGAGCGACGATTTGCTCGAGCCCGTACCGCCTATAATGCCGACGGTCATGCCCGAATTTATGTGAAGATCGATGTCGGCAAGGGCAAATTTTTCCGCGTCGCTTGCATATTTAAAGGAAACGCCGCAAAAATCGACCGAGCCGTCCTTTACTTCGGTCACGGGGTTCTCGGGGTTGCCGAGAACCGTCTTTTCGTCGAGCACTTCGCAAATACGCTTTGCCGATTCGCCCGACATGGTGATCATAACATAGATCATGGTCAGCATCATCAGCTGGATCATAATCTGCATGCCGTAATTGAGCATGGCGGAAATTTCGCCCACATTGATAAGACTTCCGCCGCTCGTGATGATGAGCCGCGAACCGACCAAAAGGACAAATACCATGTTAAAGTAAACGCAGATCTGCATAAGAGGCGAATTCAGCGCAACAATACGCTCGGCTTTTGTGAAGTCGGTACAGATATCCTCGGCGGCAAGGGCAAACTTTTTCTTCTCGTGTTCCTCGCGCGAAAAGCCCTTGACGACGCGCATTCCGCGGACATTTTCTTCGATGGATTCGTTCAGGCGGTCGTATTTTTTAAATACCCGACGGAAAGCGGGCATTGCCTTGCGGCTGATGAGAAACAGTCCGAAGCCCAAAACGGGAACGATAATAACGAAGGAAAGTGCCAGCTTTCCGCCCATGATGAACGCCATTACGATCGAAAAGATCATGACCAAAGGGGCGCGGATCGCCGTGCGGATGACCATCATATAGGCCATTTGCACATTCGTGATATCGGTCGTCAGGCGCGTCACGAGCGACGAGGCGGAAAAACGGTCAATGTTTTGGAAGGAATAGCTTTGAATGTTGTAAAACATGTCCCTGCGCAGATTTTTGGCAAAGCCCGACGATGCCTTGGAGCATGTGACCCCCGCGATGCCGCCGCAGCAAAGCGAGGCGCACGCCATCACGAAAAGCAACAGTCCGGTCTTCACGACAGTCTCCATATCGGTCCCCGCTTCAATCTTGTCGATAAGGCTTGCCGTGATGAACGGGATAAAGCATTCGATAATCGCTTCGAGCAGAATAAACAGAAACGTCAAAATCGACGGAAGCTTGTATTCCCGTATGCTTTCGGTCAGTTTTTTCAGCATATTGTCTCCTTTCGAAAAAATAGAGGTCTGCCGAAAACGGGCAAACCACCTTTGTGTAATAAGATTCTCCGCGTCGGAACAGCTGCGGCTGCCCGACACACCGCTTGTCATTCTACCACATTTTGCCGCAAAATGCAAGAGAACGATTGTGAAAAATAGGACACATTCGATTCATTTTTAAGTCACAATACGCTTTCCCGTTTTTCTCCGTTTATCCTTTATTTGTGGTATCGCGTTCCCGCCGAAATCGTAAACGCGCGGTAGATCTGTTCGAGCAGCATAACGCGGAAAAGCTTGTGAGGAAAGGTCATCGGCGATACCGAAAGACGAAAGTCGCATTCTTTTTTCAGTTTTTCCGAAAGTCCGAACGAGCTTCCGATGACAAACGTCACCCCCGAATATCCCTTGTCGGGCAGCGTTTCCAAAAGGTGCGCAAAGTCGGGCGACGACATGCTTTTCCCCTCGACGCACAGAGCGATCTTATAATGCCGCGGGGAAAATTCGGTGCGGATCTTGTCGGCTTCCTTTTCGAGCGCACGCTCGATCTCTTTTTCGGACGGATCTTCCGGAAGGCGCTCGTCCTTGATGTTCTTTCCGCGAAAGGTGCAGAAAGCCGACAGGCGCTTTCCGTATTCCTCGGCGGCTTTATTATAGTTTTCGTCTTTTTCGTTTCCGAGATACAAAAGATCAACGCTGAGCATATGGCATTCTCCGATTATTTGGCAAAATTGGATTGACACACGCAAAAAAAGCGTGTATCATAGACGTAACGGTTTATTATAGCATATTTTTGCTTTTATTGCAACAAAAAAAGGAGAAGTATATGAAGGCTGTCAGTTTCGGAGAAATCATGCTGCGGTTGAATCCGCACGGCTACGAGCGCTTTTTGCAAGCGGATGAATTTTGCGCAAACTTCGGAGGCGCGGAAGCCAATGTTGCCGTCACGCTTTCGATCCTCGGGGTCGATTCTTATTATGTTTCGAAGCTTCCCGATCACGAGATCGGCTCGATGGCGATCGGCGCATTGCGTCGCTACGGTGTACACACCGAGAATGTCGTTCGCGGCGGTGAGCGGATCGGCGTTTATTATCTTGAAAAGGGCGCATCCCAGCGCGGCTCGAAGGTCATTTACGACCGCAAGTATTCCTCCTTCTCGGCATCGTCCCCGTCCGATTACGATTGGAAAAAGGCACTTTGCGACGCCGATTGGTTCCACTTCACGGGTATCACGCCCGCGCTCGGCGACAACATCGTCGAAGCGCTTCTCGAGGCTCTTTCCTATTGCCGCGAGCGCGGCATTATCGTAAGCTGCGATCTCAACTACCGCAGCAAGCTCTGGTCGATCGAAAAGTGCGCCGAAACCATGAAAAAGATCATGCCGTATGTGAATGTTTTGGTCGCAAACGAAGAACATGCCGATTTTATCTTCGGCATAAAGCCGCAAAACGCGGCGCCCTCCACCCAAGAGGCATATGAGAGCGTGGCAAAGCAGCTTTACGAAAAATACAATCTGAAGGCGGCGGTCATTACCATCCGCGAGAGCATTTCCGCCGACGACAACAAGTGGGGCGCGATGATCTATGACGGAAAAGAAGCCTGCTTTTCCGAAATGTACAAAATGCACATGGTTGACCGCGTGGGCGGCGGCGACGCTTTCTGCGGCGCGTACATTTACACGCAGCTTAAGGGATATTCGACCCGTGACGCCGTCGATTTTGCCGCTGCGGCAGGCGTTTTGAAGCATTCGATCGAGGGCGATTTCAATCTCTCGTCGGTCGAGGACATTGAACGGCTGGTTCGCTTCGGCGGAAACGGACGAACCGCGCGGTAAGATTTTTCCCTTTCCTTACACAAAATCATTTCGGCGGCGTCCCGGAATACGGGATGCCGCCTTTCTTCTGTTTTTCACTTGTATTTTTCGGTACTGTTTTGAAAACTGTCTTTTTCGTCCCGTATCCTCCAAAAAGCGTAAACATCCTGTGAAACAGCGCTTTTGAAAAGCACGATATTTTTCTTTTTTTACCTTTGTTTTTCACTTTGTATGTTCAAAAAGGTACAAAACCCTCTTGATTTTACACGGGAAATAGTGTACAATGAAAGCAATGAGAACAAGAAAATGTCTTATTTGATTTGCTTTGAAAGGAAATGTGACCATGATTCGAGCTTCGATCATCGGCTTTGCCCATATGCACGTAAACGAGGTGGCGCTGTATCTTTCCGAGCAGCCCGACACGGTGCTCTGCGCCGTCGCCGACGCTCCCTGCGGCGCCGTCGAGCTTCCGCCCCTTCGCTATACCGCGGGCTGGAACAAAGAAAACGTCGTTCGGAATTATTGCAAGAATTATTACGAAAGCTACACGGAAATGCTCGATCGGGAAAAACCCGACATCGCGTATATCCTGACCGAAAATATCCAAAAGCCCGCGATCGTCGAAGCCTGCGCCGCGCGGGGCATAAACGTCTGCATCGAAAAGCCGATCGCCGTAAGCTACGACGAGGCGAAGCGCATAAAGCGCGCCGTCGACGCGTCGGGCATTACCGCCGTCGTGAACTGGCCCGTTCTGTGGCGGCCGTACATCCACAAAATGAAGGCGGCGCTGGACAAAAAGATCGTCGGCGAGCCGATCAAAATGCATTATCTTAACGGGCACACGGGACCGCTCGGAAAAGGCGCAAAGCATCGCGGTGTGACCGAAAAAGCGCAGGAAATGACCGATGAAGAGCGTGCAAAGACCTGGTGGCATTCGGCGCGCTTCGGCGGCGGTGCTTTCTTGGACATCGGCTGTTACGGCTGTTTTTTTGCCGATTGGCTTTTGGGTGGCGGCGAAAAGAGCGTTCTTTCGTATGACGCAAACTTAAACACTCCCTTCGGCGACACCGAGGACAATTTCGCGTCGATCATCCGTTACGACGGCAAAATGGCGCTGATCGAGGGTACGTGGACGACCCCGCGTGCGGTCATCCCGTCGGGTCCCTCGGTTCTTTGCACCGAAGGTGTCGTCACCTGCGTCGGCGGTGCGGAAAATGCGCCCGACGCGGTGTGCTTCGACATTTACGGCAATCCCGTTGCACCGGAAGAGCCCGACATGCAGGGTGACAAATACAAGAACATGCCGTGCCACTATGCGCACTGCCTGAAAACAGGCGAGCCGATCCACAAAATGCTGACGCTCGAGGAAAACATGCACGTCATGGCGCTGCTCGACGCGGCAATGAAAAGCGCAAAAGAGCGCCGTGAGGTGCCGATCCTTGGATAAGCGTACTGCGGCGCTCGTCGCCGACATCGAGCGCGCCTCGAACCGAGACGGGCCGGGAATGCGTACCGTCGTCTTTTTCAAGGGCTGTCCCCTTTCCTGTCGTTGGTGTCACAACCCCGAATGCATTTCATTCGAAAAGGAAGAGCTTTTCTATCCCGAAAAATGCATCGGCTGTAAAAAATGCGCCGAGGGCTGTTTTTCGGGGGCGAGGGTACTGTGCGGAAAGGAAATGAGCGCCGAGGAGATCGTGCGTGAGATCGAGCGCGACCGCGTCTATTACGGGCGCGACGGCGGCGTTACCTTTTCGGGCGGCGAGCCGCTGGCACAGGCGGAGGTGCTTTCAAGGTGCATCGATCTTTGCGCCGAAAAGGGCATTTCGTCCGCCGTCGAGACCTCTATGATATACTACGACGAGGCGGTTTTTAAAAAGCTTTCGCTTGTCATGGCGGATCTTAAGATCTGGGATCCCGCTATACACAAGCGGTACGTCGGAGTCGACAACGCCGTGATAAAGGAAAACTTCGTAAGACTTTCCCGCCTGCCCGTCAAGGTCTTGGCACGCACGCCCGTCATCCCCGAAATTTCGCAGGGCATTCCCGAAATTTCCGCCTTTTTGAAAACGCTTCCGAACGTCGTCGGCTATGAGCTTTTGCCGTATCACCCGTTGGGGCGGGGAAAAGCGCGCGCGCTCGGGCGCGAAGAACCGCTTTATACGATTCCCGACAAAACCTATATGGAGGAATTATCCCGATATGCTTTCTTACGCTGACCGACTGCGCTCCATGCGCGAAACAAAGATCCGCCACACGCTCGAAAAACGCAAGCAAAACGGATACACCGACCTTGACGATTTCGGCACTGTTCCGATCTCCGAGGGCTATCACGTCGAGCCGTGGTACAACAGCGAAAACGGCAGTTTTTACGGCTTTGACGGCATGAGTGAAAATTTCTGCCGTGTCATCGACGCGCACGAACCGTATGTCGATCCGATGGAAATGCTGTGCGGCAGATGGCGCGACATGCTGGTCAATTATCGCGGCGACCTGCATTATATGCCCGATTGGCTGAAAAACAGTCTGAAAAACAAAGAATTTCTCGCCGCCGGCGCGACCCATCAATGGAGCAAGCGTTGGGATGAACAGCGTTTTCCCTACGACGATTTGAAGCCGCTCCAAGAAAAATACAACATCACCACCGGCATTGACGGCGACGCGCATTTTGCCTGCGATTACCGAATCGGCTTTGAGCTGGGCTTCGGCGGATTTCTCGAAAAGATCGAAAAATACCGCAGACTCCATCCCGACAAGAGCGCCTTTTACGACGCGGAAAAACGCTGCGTCGAAGCGATCATCCGCTTTATCGACCGCCATATTCAAAAAATCGAAGAAATGATCCCGAACGAGACGCGCCCCGAGCTTCGCGAAAGCCTTTCCGAAATGCTCTTAACCTGCAAAGCGGTGCGATACGATCCGCCGAAGACCTTCCGTCAGGTGTGCCAATGGACGGCGTTTTTCAACTGCGCTTCGCGCATTTATACCCGCGACGGCGCAGGCTTCCAGCTGGACGGGCTTCTTTTGCCCTATTACGAGCGCGACAAGGCGGCGGGAATTCTGGATGATGAAACGGCGAAATTTTTGATTGCCAATCTGCTTCTCATCGACCCGCATTATTATCAGATCTCAGGAGTCGACGAAAACGACCGCGACCGTACAAACGCCCTTTCCTATCTCATTCTCGAAGCCGCCGATTCCATCAACATCGCCTGCAACCTCACCGTTCGGGTGCATGAAAACTGCGACAAGGCGTTTCTCGACAAAGCCGTTTATTACCTTTTGAAAAACAAAAACGGCTGGCCGCGCTTCTGCAACGACAAGACGCTTGCCGAGGGGTATATGCGCAACGGAGTCGACAAAAAAACGGCGCGCGAACGCATTGCCGTCGGCTGTAACTGGATGTGTGTCCCGGGGCGCGAGTTTCCGATGAACGACACGGTGAAGATCAACATCGCCAAGGTTCTCGACGAAGCCTTAAAGGATCTTCGGAACGAAAAAGAGCCTTCGACCGCCGCTCTTTTCGCGCTTTATAAGAAACATCTTTCCAAAGCCGTCGAGGTGACGGCGGCGGGGATTAATCTGCATCTCGACCATGCCGAAGAGGTGACGCCCGAGCTGATCATGAATCTTATGATGCACCGTTCGCTCGAGACGGGAACCGACAGCTCGCGCTGCGCCGAGCTTTATACGATCGGAGTCGACGGCGCGGGGCTTGCCGTGGTCGCCGATTCCTTCGGTGCGCTCGAACAGCGGGTCGAAAAAGAAAAGGTGCTTTCATGGGACGAGGTTTTCGCGGCGCTGGACAGCAACTTTGCCGTCGAGCGCACGCGGCTGATCCTTTCGTCCTCGGACAAATACTGTTCGGGCGGAAGCCTTGCCGACGAGTGGGCAAAAAAGCTCACGGAGAGTTGGGTATCGGCGATCAAAGGGCAGGAAATGCCGAAAAACCGTACTCTTGTTCCCGGGTGGTTTTCGTGGTCGCGCACCATCGAATACGGCAAAAAAGTCGGCGCGACGCCGAACGGGCGGCGTGCGGGCGAACCCATCTCGCACGGAGCCAACCCCAATCCGCATTTCCGCCGCGACGGCGCGGCTACGGCGCAGTCGAACGGGATTGCGTCGGTCCAGTGCGGCTACGGGAACACCGCGCCCTTGCAGATCGAATTCGACCCGATGGTCAATATCGAAAACGGCGGCGTCGAGCTTGTGCGGAATCTCATCGAAGGTCATTTTGCCGCCGGCGGAACGCTGATCAACATAAACGTTCTCGACAAAGAAAAAATCTTGAAGGCAAACGAAAACCCCGATCTTTATCCCGATCTTGTCGTGCGGGTAACGGGATTTACCGCCTATTTTGTAAGCCTGTCGCCCGAATTCCGAAAGCTTGTCGTCGATCGGTTTCTTGTGGGCATGTAAAACAACAAAGAGTCCCTTTGACCTTCGGTCAAAGGGACTCTTTCCGCAAAAAAGAATTACGCTTCATGGTCCATTTTCGAAAAGATCAGC
>URJL01000002.1 GCA_900548115.1 uncultured Eubacteriales bacterium | reverse complement strand
TCGTTGCAGAGCTTGAATTCATCCAGATCAATAACGGCAAGACCGACTTTCGGACGGGTATTCTTGATTTTTTCTTCGTAATAGTTGCGATTGTTTATGCCGGTCAGCACATCGTGCCACGAATCTTCCTGATAACGGCGGAGCCGGTTTTCGTATTTTTCCGCAATATCGCTGATATCGGTGCGGGCGACCACGATAACCTTTTGAGAAGAGTCGAGATAAGAAAAAATCAGGCAATTGTATGAAAGGCGCTCATCGTCGTGTACGGTAAGATACAGGCTGTAGCGCGGTTCGGATTTCAGCTCCCGACGAACATTTTCAAGGCTTAAAAGCTTCGCTGCCGTCGCAGGATCGGGATGGGACACGTGATTTTGAACGAAACGGGCGATCATGTCGTCGTATTTATTGCTTGCTTGCAAAAAAAGAGCATTCGGCTTATTTTTGTGGTGAATAAATTTTCCGGATTCGACATCGACATAGAAAACGTTTTCGAAAATGCTCTCAAAATTTTTCCGAAGATAAAGCTCTTTTACATTGTCGTAAATGTCGCGGTCGAAAATGAGAAGGTGAGAATCGTCCGCCTTTTGGATCACGCATTGATACCAGCACGGATCGGCCTCGGGATAAATAAAGCGCAGCGTAAAGGACGTCTCTGAAAAATCGGGTAAAAAACAGCGCTGCAGTGCATTTTTATCAAAATATTTGTCCCAGGTCGAAAAATCGCCTTCAAACAGATAGCGACTTTTATATCGGTCGGAAAGCTCCTCCAAAGAAAAGCGTTTTCCCACCGTTTGCGGCAAAAGCACGTCATAATGAACGAAAACCTTTTCCGTGACGCGATCGTATTCCCATATCGTACTGCAATAATGCCGCAATGCGCGTACAACATCCAATATATCCATACCGATACTCATTCTCCGAAACAGCAGCATTCTGCCACCGCACGCCGTTAACCATACTAACCACTCTCATAATAACACAAAAGAAGAAAAAAAGATAGGGTTTTCTGTTAAGTAATTGACAACTTGCACGTTTTTTTAACAATTTTTAAAAAATCGGCATTTTTTCGGAAAAGTGCTTGACAAAACCGAAACGCGGTGCTATTATAATACCAACCTACTAAGTTGGTAAGTAAAACGAGAAACGGAGTGGTCGACATGAAGTCGGAAAAAGGGTTCTTCCGTGTCGGTTTTCGATGTTGACGAAAACAGCGACGAGACGAAAAACACCGTAAACACAACTTTATAAAGGAAAAGGAGACTTTTATTATGTCCAAGATTTATACTTCCGTTGATCAATTGATCGGTAAAACCCCGCTTGTTGAGCTTTCGCACATTGAAGCCGAGGAAAAGCTTGAAGCCAAGATCCTCGCAAAACTTGAATATTTCAATCCCGCAGGCTCGGTCAAGGATCGTATCGCAAAAGCCATGATCGACAAAGCCGAAGCGACGGGCGCTTTGAAAGAAGGCTCTGTCATCATCGAGCCGACCAGCGGCAATACCGGTATCGGTCTTGCGTCGGTTGCGGCGGCGCGCGGCTATCGCATTATCATTGTAATGCCCGAGACCATGTCGGTGGAACGTCGTCAGTTGATGAAGGCATACGGCGCCGAGCTTGTACTGACTGAGGGAGCAAAGGGCATGAAGGGCGCGATTGCCAAAGCAAACGAGCTTGCCGCCGAAATCCCGAACAGCTTTGTTCCCGGACAGTTTGTCAACCCCGCAAACCCCGAAGCGCATTTTAAGACCACGGGACCCGAGATATATGATGATACCGACGGAAAAGTGGACATATTCGTTGCGGGGGTCGGAACAGGAGGAACCGTAACGGGCGTCGGTGAATATCTTAAGAGCAAAAATCCGAGTGTTAAGGTCGTTGCCGTTGAACCCGCGACCTCCGCCGTTCTTTCGACCGGCGTTGCGGGCGCGCACAAGGTTCAGGGAATCGGCGCGGGCTTTGTTCCGGATGTTCTGAATACCAAAATTTACGATGAGATCATCACCGTTGCAAACGAGGACGCGTTCGCAACCGGCAAACGCATCGGCAAAAAGGAGGGCTTCCTTGTCGGCATTTCATCGGGCGCCGCAACGTGGGCGGCGATCGAGCTTGCAAAGCGTCCCGAAAATAAAGGAAAGACCATAGTGGTTCTGCTTCCCGACACGGGCGACCGTTACCTTTCGACCCCTCTGTTTGCCGACTGAAACAACGCTTTCCCTTTGCGAAAAAGCATTCACTTACGTAAAAAGGAGCAAAAAACATGACTGTTTATGCCGATAACGCCGCAACGACCAAAATGAGCCGCGCGGCAATCCAAGCGGAGCTTGCCTGTATGGAGGAGACCTACGGCAACCCATCAAGTCTTCATTCAATCGGACAAAAGGCGGCAGAGGTATTGGCGGACGCGAGAGAGAGGATCGCTTCGCGTCTCGGCTGTTTGCCGCGCGAGGTCTATTTTACCTCGGGCGGAAGCGAAGCAGATAATCAGGCGATTCTTTCGGCGGCGCATTACGGCAAGAAAAAAGGCAAGTGCCATATTGTGTCGACCGCTTTTGAGCATCACGCCGTACTGCACACGCTGGAGGCACTGAGAAAAGAGGGCTTTGAAGTGACCCTTTTGGATGTGCACGATACCGGAAACGTAACGGCAAGGGAGGTTGCCGCGGCACTTCGCGACGATACCTGCCTTGTCACGACTATGTATGCCAACAATGAGATCGGCTCGGTGCTCCCGATCGCCGAGATCGGCGCGATCTGCCGTGAAAGAAAAATCCCGTTTCATGTGGACGCGGTGCAGGCGGTCGGTCATATTCCGGTCAATGTCGTTTCCGATCATATCGACTATCTGTCGCTTTCGGCGCATAAGTTCCACGGTCCGAAGGGAATCGGCGTTTTGTATGCGCGCAGCGGCATGCCGCTCGAAAATTTGATTTACGGCGGCGCGCAGGAACGCGGAAAGCGCGCCGGAACCGAAAATCTTCCCGCTATCGTCGGAATGGCGGCGGCGCTGGATGAAATGTGCGATCGCATGGATGAAAATATACGCAAACAGACTGCACTCCGCGACAAATTGATTGCGGGACTTGAAAAAATTCCGCACAGCGCGCTGAACGGCGATCGTGTAAACCGTCTTCCCGGAAACGTAAGCTTTTGCTTTGAGGGTATAGAAGGGGAGAGCTTGCTTCTTCTTTTGGACGAAAAGGGCATTTGCGCGTCGTCCGGCTCTGCGTGTACTTCGGGCTCGCTTGATCCGAGCCATGTTCTGCTTGCCATCGGACGCCCTCACGAGGTCGCGCACGGTTCCTTACGTCTTTCTCTTTGCGAAAACAACACCGAGGAGGAGATCGACTATCTGTTGAAAGAGATCCCACCCGTTGTCGAGAGACTGCGCAATATGTCGCCGCTGTGGCACGATAAAGTGAACGGCAAAAAGCCGTTTTATCTCGCCTGAAGAAAAGGAGGAAGAAAAAATGGCTTTATACAGTGAAAAGGTAATGGATCATTTCAAAAATCCCCGCAATGTCGGCACGATGGAAAACGCCGACGGGATCGGCGAGGTTGGAAACGCCAAGTGCGGTGATATCATGAAGATCTATTTAAAGATTGACAACGATGTTGTTTCCGATGTTAAATTTGAGACCTTCGGATGCGGCTCGGCAATAGCCTCCAGCTCCATGGCGACCGAAATGATCAAAGGAAAGCCGCTTTCCGAAGCGCTGAAGCTTTCCAATAAGGCGGTTGCCGAAGCGCTTGACGGACTTCCCGCACACAAGATGCACTGTTCGGTGCTGGCGGAGGAAGCCATCAAAGCGGCGGTCAAGGATTATTACGACAAAAACGGGATAAAATACGACAAAACGCAGTTTGCCGCTTGCAATTCGTGTGCGCATTGTCATGACTGATGATTTTGACGGGAGGGAAAACGATGATATCGACCCGAGGACGGTATGCTCTGCGCGTCGTCATCGATCTTGCCGAACACCGAAACGGCGGATATATACCGATGAAGGATGTTGCGTGCCGTCAGGAAATTTCGCTTAAATACGTCGAAAAGATTATGCCGCTTCTTACCAAGTCGAAGCTTGTCGAGGGAGTACACGGCAAGGGGGGCGGCTATCGTCTTACCCGCGAACCGAGCGAATACACGGTCGGCGAGATCTTACGACTGACCGAGGGCGATCTTGCTCCGGTGTCGTGCGTCGAAAAGGATTCCGCCCCGTGCAAGCGTGTCTGCTCCTGCCGCACCTATTCCATGTGGAAAAAATACTATGACATGACGAACGATTATTTCGATTCGATAACCGTTTCCGACCTTATGCAAGGCGGCGGAACGGAAGATTATGTAATTTAAAAAGAGCCGTAAAGCGTCCCGAACGGAACACGCTTTACGGCTCTTTCGTTATTATTCGTTTTGACCGCTTATCATTTTTCGCAAGGTGTCAAGATCGATGATCGGAACGCCGAGCTTCTCGGCTTTTTGCAGCTTGCTTCCGCCGTCCGCGCCCGCAAGCAAATAATCGGTGTTTTTGGATACCGCCGATGAAACCTTGCCGCCGTAGGAGGTGATAAGCTCCGACGCTTCCTTTCGGGAAAGCCCCGAAAGTGTCCCCGTTATGACAAAGCTTTTGTCCGCGAGCGTGTCGCCGTTCTTGATAATGATCGCGTCACCCGAAACGCCGTATTGCAAAAGACGTTCGATCAAAAGTCGGTTGTACTCGGACGAAAAATACCCGACAACGCTGTCGGCTACGATATTGCCGATGTCGTCAACCGAAAGAAGCTCTTCGTCACTTGCCTCGGCAAGCTTTTCGATCGTGAGAAAGCGGCTTGCGAGAGCGTCGGCGGTCTGTTTTCCGACATGACGGATACCCAGCCCGAAGAGAAGGCAGGAAAGCCCTGCCGACTTTGATTTTTCGATCGATGAAAGAAGGTTGTCCGCCGATTTGTCGGCGATTTTATCGAGCGTTAAGAGCTGTTCTTTTGTCAGTGTATAGAGATCGGCGGCATCGTGAACCAGTCCTTTTTCGCAAAGCTGTGCGATCTGAGCTTCACCGAGACCGTCGATGTTCATCGCGTCGCGCGATACAAAATGGCAGAGCCGCCGCACGATGCGCGCGGGACAGTGCTCGTTTAGACAGCGGTAAGCCGCTTCGCCCTGTTCCTGCACGATCGGTTCGCCGCAGTCGGGGCATACAGACGGCATGACAAAAATTTTTTCGCTTCCGTCGCGTTTTGCGGCTACGGAGGAGAGAATTTCGGGGATAATATCGCCCGCTTTTCGCAAAACAACGGTGTCGCCCTCACGAATGTCGCGCTCGGCAATGAAATCGGCGTTGTGAAGCGTTGCTTTCGATACCGTCGTTCCCGCAAGTCGAACCGGTTCGAGGATCGCAAACGGCGTGACAACGCCCGTTCGCCCGACGTTGATGTCGATCTTCAGAAGCTTTGTTTCTTTTTCTTCAGGGGGGTATTTATAAGCGACCGCCCATTTCGGCGCGTTGGCAATTTCGCCGAGTATCTTGCGCTGTGAAAAGGAGTCGATCTTCAAAACGGCGCCGTCGATGTCGAAATCAAAGGTGCTTCGCTCGTTGCCGAAGCGCTCGACCTCACGGAAAATTTCTTCGAAATCGGTGTACAGATTGCGATAAGGGGAAACCTTAAAGCCCAGCGATTCGAGATAATCAAGACTTTCTCTGTGCGAAGAAAGTTCTTTTGCACCACGGGAGGCTTGCACGTTGAAGACAAAAATACTGAGCTTTCGTTCCGCCGTGACGCGCGCGTCAAGCTGGCGAAGCGAGCCTGCTGCCGCGTTGCGGGGATTGGCAAAGGTGCTTTCTCCGTTTTCTTCACGCTCGGCGTTGATCCGCAAAAATTCGCTTTTCGGCATATAGACTTCGCCGCGCACACAGAGATAGGGGATCTTTTCGGTAAGAACCTTCGGAATATCGCGGATCGTTCGAAGATTTTCATACACGTTTTCGCCGATTATACCGTCTCCGCGGGTTGCGCCGCGCACAAAGATGCCGTTTTCGTATTCCAGCTCCACCGAAAGACCGTCGATCTTGCATTCGGCGACGTAGACGGCATTTTCTCCGAGGGCGGCGTTTGATTTTTCAAAGAAATCGCGCAGCTCCTCCTTTGAAAATACGTCGGTCAGACTTCCCATCGGCACGACATGGCGAACCTTTTCGAATTTTTCCGAGGCGGCGCCGCCCACGGTCTTGGAGGGGGAGTCGGGCTCGTCCAATTCGGGAAATTCTTTTTCAAGGTCAATCAGCTCGCGCATGAGCGCGTCGAACCGATCGTCGCTTATTTCGGGGGAGTCTTCCATATAATAGCGCTCGCGGTGATAGCGGATGAGATCCCGCAGTTCATCGATGCGTTTTTTTGCTGTATTTTGATCCATTTTTCCCGTCCTTTTGCCGAAAAAGGCTTTGCATTTCCCATAGTTTACCACAAAAAGCCGCTCTTTACAACCTTTTTATCGATTTTTTTACGCATAGTGTGCGAAAAAGAACCATATGTATAAGACAAAACAAGCAGTTTTCGGAGGCAATATGAAACGTTTTTGTACTTTTGCGTTTACGTTCCTTTTTCTTTTCGCACAAGTCGCACACGGAATATTCGCGTTTGCGAGCTCTGCCGAGGACGCTGTCGCGGCAGCGAAAACCTCGGTCGTGATGGAGTTGAATTCCCGTTCGGCATGCCTTATGGAACCGACTACGGGCGAGATCTTGTTTGAACAAAACGCCGAAGAACATCTTGAACCCGCGTCGGTAACGAAGATTATGTCGGTCTTGCTGATCTATGAAGCGCTGAACGACGGAAGAATCACAAAAGACGATATCGTCACGGCAAGCGCCGCCGCGTCCGAAATGGGCGGTTCGCAAATCTGGCTCGAAGCGGGCGAGCAGATGACGGTAAACGATATGCTCAAAGCAATCCTTGTTGTGTCGGCAAATGACTGCACCGTCGCCATGGCGGAGCACCTTGCCGGCAGTGAAGCGACCTTTGTCTCTCAGATGAACGAGCGTGCGGCAGAACTTGGTATGACCAACACGCATTTTGAAAATTCGACAGGACTTCCCGCCGAAAATCATTACACCTGTGCGAAGGATATCGCGATCATGACGCGCGAGCTTCTTCGTTATCCCGATGTGTTTTCCTATACGACGATTTGGATGGATTCGCTTCGCGGCGGAGAAATGGGACTTACCAATACCAACAAGCTCGTGCGCTTTTACCCGGGTGCAACGGGTATGAAGACCGGCTTTACCTCTTCTGCGGGTTATTGCATGTCGGCGACGGCGACGCGCGAAAACATGAGCCTTATTGCCGTTGTTATGAAGGCGGACACGAGCGACCACCGCTTTGAGGATGCCAAAAAGCTTCTCAACTACGGCTTTTCCAATTTTACGGTCTATCCCATCGAAAAGGGCGTTTATGCGCCGATAACGGTGCGGGGCGGCAAGGTGAAGACGGTCGAACTCGACAGCGACAGCGGTGCTATATTGCTTCCAAAGGGGCGCGATAAGATGGTGGAATGTCTTCCCGAAATTCCCGAATCGGTCTCCGCACCCATAAAAGAAGGGGATGTCCTCGGTGTTTTGCATTACAGCCTTTCGGGCGAGGAAATTGCGACAGTGGAGCTGCGTGCGAAAAACGGCGTCCGGAGGGTGGAGCTGTGGGATATCTTCGAAGAACTTCTGCAAAAGGCGATTTGTCTGCAGTAAAAATTCGGCGGCGGAGTTTATCCGTCGCCGAATTGTTTATTCGATTTCCGCAGGAGCTTTTCGCACAATGTCGCCGACGCCGTTGTAAATGTAGGTCGGGCGGTAGGGAAAGGTGTTCAAAATTCCGGGTGTGGTCACGCCCGAGAGAACCAAAACGGTCTCGATCTCGGACTCGATACCCGCGATGATGTCGGTGTCCATGCGGTCGCCGACAATGGCGGCGTCCTCGGGCGCAACGCCTAAAATCTTGATTCCCGATTTCATCATTAAGGGGTTTGGCTTGCCGAGGTAATAAGCCTGCTGTCCCGTCGTAAGCTCGATGGGGGCGACCAGCGCGCGGCAGGCGGGGATGATTCCGTTTTCGGAGGGACCGGTCATGTCGGGATTGGTGCCGATCAGCTTTGCACCGTTGAAGACAAAGCGAACCGCGCGAAGAATATTTTCATAATTGTAGTTTTTTGTTTCGCCGACGACGACATAATCGGGGTTCACATCGTTCATGACGATTCCCTGCTCATAAAGCGCGTTCATGAGACCGGGTTCGCCGATGACATAGGCGGTGCAGTTTTCCTTCTGCGTTTTTAAAAAGTGCGCCGTGGCAAGAGCACTGGTGTAAAAATGCTCCTGTCCCACATCCAGTCCCATGCGGCGCAATTTTTGCTGCAATTCCATGGGTGAGCGTTCGCTGCTGTTGGTCAAAAACAAAAAACGCTTGTTTTCGTGCTGCAGCCATTCGACGAATTCCCGCACGCCGGGGAGAATCTGATTCCCGTGATAGATAACGCCGTCCATATCGCAGATGAAGCCTTTTTTAGTGTCAATGTTCAGTATGTCCTTCATTTTTTATTCTTTCCTTCCTCGATAAGATAGGTAGCTTCAATGTCGGCAAGGTGGAGCATGACGGCAAGCGGATAACGCTCGTATGCCGTGCTTGAGCAAAAGCTTCCGCCGCGCACCGCGTCGTCAAAGCCGCCCATGTGCCAGCGGATGGCGATCGCCTCGTCGATCTTTAATTTCATGAAGCGCTCGACCAAAAAGACCGACTTTTCGCCGTGACCGTAGGGGAAGCGATCCTCGATGGTATAATAGGGGACTTTCTCCCATTTTCCCGTCGCGTCGTCTTTGACGTTGCGATAGGATGTCTTGTAGAACTCGGCTTTGCAAAGGTCGTGCAAAAGGCCGCATATCGCCATGGATTCGTCGGGTTCATCGTTGTGAAAACGGTGAATCATCACTTTATATACGTTCAGGCTGTGGTCGCAAAGACCGCCCTCGTAGGCACTGTGAAATTTCGAGCTTGCGGGCGCAGTAAAAAAGTCGGTACCGCTCATCCATTCCAAAAGCTCGGCGGAGCCTTGACGGCTGATCGCTTTTTTATATTCATCGATAAAATCCTGTTTGCTCATGCATGGTCTCCTTATCCTTTTTCATATCTTATGCCTTATTTTACCATAAAACATTTTTCAAGTAAAGCGTTAATCCGAAATTCGTATAAAAATTGTGTTAAATTTTCAAAGAATGTGGTTTACATAATATGGTTTACATAATATTTATGTTTTTTCGGTTGACACCGAAAGCGAAAAAGTGTATAATGATCGGCAGAGATACACGTTCTTTTTCCTCGGCTGCCCGCATACGCTGAGAAGGGGTGATCTCTATGAATCGCGGTGTTTGCAGAGCGCGAAAAAATTACGGCTCGATATGGTTTTATCTTTCGGTTTTATTGTCCCTTGTCGGAACTCTGTGCGGTTTTTTTCGATTTTCGTGTTATCGCACCGAGCTTTTGCTTTCGGATTTTGCGACACGGTCGGTCGCGACAAGACTGCTTGCCGGAAATCTTTTTACCGCCTTTTTGTTCGGCGGCTCGTATTTTTCCTGTCTTTGCGCCGTAGGTTCGGTTTTCGCACTTTTCGGCTTTTCTTTTCTCAATGCCTATGCCCTTTGCTGCTTTTTGTATGTTCAGAAATCCGTAAGCCTTCTGCATGCTCTTCTGTCCTGCCTTTTGTGTGTTCTCTGCCAGCTTCTTTTGTGCGTTTCCTGTCTGAAAAATGCCGAAATCGCGGGCATGCGTTTTGTCAAAACGCTGCGGGAAGCTGCATTTTCCGACAAAAGAGCGTTGCTGGTACATTTTGCGCTTACCGCTTTGTTTTTTGCGGCGGTACTGCTTCGGTATTTTTTGATCTAAGACGTGAATCGATAACGGACGGTGAAAACATGAATGAGCTTGAAAAATTTGAACGGTCGCTTACGGAGAGCAAAACTTCTTTCCGAACGAGGGAAGCGTATCTGTCGGATGTGCGCCTGTATTTGCAATCCGATTGTCCCGCAACGCGGGAGGGGATACTTTGCTATCTCAATTCGTTAAAATCCGGCGGAAGTTCCGATTCGACGGTAAGACGTACTCTTTCGTCGCTTCGGCGTTATTTTCGTTTTCTTGTAAGCGAAAGAAGCCGAACGGATGACCCCACGCACGGAATTCGGCTTTCCGTCGCACCGAAGCAAAATGCGCAGCTTTTGTCCCGTGAAGAAGTCGATGCTTTGCTTTCGCGTCCCGAAAAGGACACTCCGAAAGAAGTTCGTGACCGTGCATTGCTCGAGCTTTTGTATGCAACGGGCATTACGGTTACCGAGCTTTTGTCGCTCGATCTTTCGGATGTCGATTTTCGTTTTGCGGAAATTGCGATCCGTGGACGGCATGCCCGAAGACTTCCTTTGTATCCGCAGGTGTCCCGCAAGCTGTCCGATTACACCCAAAAAGCAAGGTGCCTTTTGACTTCGGAAAGCGAGAACGCTCTGTTTGTTAATCTTGCGGGGGACAGGCTTACCCGCCAGGGCGTCTGGAAAATTTTTCGGGAGTATGCCGAACCGTGCGGCTTTTCATTTTCCGCAACGCCCGAGACGCTGCGCAGAAGTCTTGCCGCCCATATGATACGAAACGGAATCACACCCGAGGAGTTTCGGCATTTTTTCGGATACGAGAGTCTTGCCGCCGCAAAGGCAGTGATTTTGTCTCTTTCGAATGAGCCGCACGAGGACGTTCTTTCGTACCACCCGCATGCACGAAAACGATGAAGCAAAAAGATAAATTGGAAAAAGCGCGCGTTTTTACATCGGGTGAGAGGATATTCATACGGCGTTCATAAAATTATACTACACTATATTTATATATTTGCAGTTTCCGCACGGTGTGCGAAGAAGGAGTTACATGAAAAAGAAGTTCAAACTGTTCGATTTCACCAAAGAGGGAAAGGGCGTTCGCAAAGAGGATTACGTCGAGGATACGCCTTTTACGCTGCCGACTTTTTTTAAAACATTTTTTCGCAATTTCTGGAGCTTTTCCTGTCTGAATTTTCTTTATCTTTTGATCAATTTCCCGCTTTTCTTCGGGCTGTTCGCTCTCTCGGGCAATTTGAATTCCGCTTCGAGCACGCCGACAAACCTGTTTTATCCGCATGTTTTCGCCATGCAGTCGATCAAGAATACGCCCCTTTTGCAAAGCTTTTTTGCGAGAACGGCGAGCGAAGCGTCGGTTTCGGTGCCGACGACGGCAACGGCTGTCTTTTTTGCTCTCACAGGGCTTGTTCTTTTGACCTTCGGTATCTCGAACTGCGGCATGGCGTATGTTTTGCGTAATTACACAAAAAAAGAGCCGGTCTTTTTGGCGACCGACTTTTTCGAGGCGATCCGTAACAATTGGAAACAAGCGCTTCCGCTCGGAATTTTTGATATTCTCGCTTGTTTTGTCACGGTCTACGTTTTCAATTTCTGGCGCGGCTACAACGGCTTTTTGAATGACATCATGTTTTACCTCAGCATTTTCGTCATGGTCGTTTATTTCTTTATGCGCTTCTACCTTTACGTTTTGGCGGTGACCTTTGATCTTACGCTTCCGAAGCTGATCAAAAATGCCTTTATCTTTGCCCTTGTCGGCGTGAAGCGTAACTTTGTCGCTTTCTTCGGCATACTTGCCGTGCTTCTCATCAATTACTATGTTTTCGCTGTCTTTATGCCGCTCGGCATTGTAATGCCCTTTGTCATTACGATATCGCTCTGCTCGTTCATTGCCGTTTACTGCACCTATCCGAATATAAAGCGCATTATGATCGACCCGTATTATCCCGAAGCACATGAGGACGATGCCGACGAGGAAGAGCCGATCTTTACCGACCGCGGATAAATCGGCGATAAAAAACGCGACTTAAGTCGCGTTTTTAAGCTGTTTTTCTTTTAGTTTTCGTTTCCGCTTTGATTTTTCTTCGCTTTGTGCGCCGCAAGCGGATTTGAATCGACGGCGCGCTGCATCTGCTCGTCGCTTATGTGCGTGTAGATCTGCGTTGTGGAAAGATCCTCGTGCCCCAAAATGTCTTTCAGCACCCGCACATCGGTGTGTCCATGCTGATACATCAGGGTCGCGGCTGTGTGGCGCAGCTTATGTACCGACATTTCGCGGTCGCCGAGCCCCGCCTCCTTCAGACGCTTATAGACCATTGCCTGTACCGTTTTTACGCTCAGGCGGTTGCGGTTGCGTGAGACGAAAAGAGCACCGCTGTCCTTTGCCTTGACATCCCGGGGACGGACCGCGAGATAGTTTTTCAGTGCCTGCCTGCAGGCATCGTTCAGATAGATCTTGCGCTGTTTGCTGCCTTTTCCCGTGACGACGAGCGACGAAAAATCGGGACTTATGTCCTTAAGGGATATGCCGGCAAGCTCGGATACGCGAAGTCCGCAGTTCAAAAACAGCGTGAGTATCGCATAGTCCCGCCGATAATTCGGCTCTTTTATGCTGTCCAGCAGTTGTATCGATTCTTCAAGCGTCAGATACTTCGGCAGCTTTTTCTGCCGTTTGGGCGATTCGATGCGCTCGGTCGGATTTTTCTCCATGAAAAAGTTATTGGTCATAAAGCCGAAGAAAGCCCGCAGTGTGCAAAGCTTTCGCGCACGCGCCGCGTTTTGATTGCCGCATTCGTTTTTGGTATATAACAAAAAATTGTAAATGTCGGCGGATTTGGTTTCCAGAACGTCCTGTTCGGTGCAGTCGGAAAAAGGAATGTCCGGCACGTCGGTATCACGGTATCGCTCCGGATATTTATTTTTCAGCGTATAGCGGAAAAAATGGCGGAGATCGTGATAATATTGAAAGACGGTCAGGTCGGAACGACCTTGAATTGTACTTTTGTATGCCAAAAAGTTGACCACCGACTGCGGTGCGTCGTCGAATTTCATGTTTTTTCCTCCGAAACGATGAGGTTGTGCCGACAAAAGTCGTCTGCACATATATTTTACCACAGTTTGAAAACAAATTCAAGATGAATCAAAATAAAGGAGTCTGTTTATGAAAACACTTATGCATGAAAAGGGCGGATTGATGGGAAAATTTCTCATCAATCAAATCGCGCTTTCGCTGTTCGGATTTATGATGTCGGCGACCGCTCTTGTGATGGGACACAGCTGGCTCTTGCCGCTCGGACTTTTCGGACTATTGTTCTATTATTTTATTCTGTTCACCTTTATCCACGAGGACGGACTTAAGGACGCGATCCGCATTGACGGCGGACGCATGAAGCGCGACCCGCTTCTTTCGCTGAAATACTGCGGCATTGCCGCGGTTCCCGGCTTTCTGATCGCTTTGCTGAATGCGATCCTTCGCCTTTCGGGGGTGACGGGAAAGGCGATCGAGGCGACCTATTCGATCTTGGATACGATCACGCGTTTTCTCACCTATGGCATGTATAATGCGCTGGATAACTATTTCTTTACCAACGGAAGCGACACCGACTTTTACCGTGCCTTTTTCAGCTCAAGCGGACTTTCTTTTGTTTGCTATACATTTTTGACGCTTGCCGTTTGTGTGTTCGCTTATAATCTGGGACTGAAAAAGATCACGACCGGAAATACCGACAAAAATCAGAAATAATTGCACCGCCCCTCCCATATACTGAGGTATAAAGGAGTGGTGATATGCTGTCAAAAAAGCGTCCGATCGTTTCGTATATGCTCAAAATGGTTTTGTTTGTGCTGTCGTTCATTGCGGCAACGGCCTTGATCATTTTGCTTTCCTCCCGTTTTGCCTGTCCGCTTCGAAACTTTCCCGTTTTTTCGTGTGCGGAGCTTTACCGTTCGGTTCGAACCGAAGAAGCCGATAAAACCGCGCTTTATATTATCATCGACGCGGGACACGGCGGGGAAGACGGAGGAGCCGTCAGCGACGCGGGCGTCCCGGAAAAGGACATCAATCTTGACATTGCCAAACGTCTTTCCGAGTTTCTTTCGCTTTCCGATTATACGCCCGTCTTGATACGCTCGGACGATCGATTGATGTACGAAGCGGGGCAGGAGAGCCGAAAGAAGTATTACGATCTCACCAATCGCGTAGAGAAGGCGAAGCAGTATTCGCCTGCGATCTTTGTCAGCATTCATCAAAATAAATTTCCGATTCGCAAGTATAAAGGCTTTCAGGTCTATTGCTCGAAAAACAATCCGCAAAGCGCGCTTCTCGGCACGGTGATGCAGGAAAACGCCAAACGCTATCTGCAGCCCGACAACAATCGCATGATCAAAACCGCGGATAAAACCATTCGGGTATTAGACAGTCTTTCCATGCCCGCCGTGCTTGCCGAATGCGGTTTTCTTTCCAATGAAGCGGAAGCGAAGCTTTTGTGCACCGAAGAATATCGCGGAAAGCTTTCATATGTGCTTTTTGCCTCTATTTTACAGTATCTCGACGAAAACAAGGATGTATCGTTATGAAAAACAAAACGGAATTTGTCTGCACCGAATGCGGCTATCGCTCGGCAAAATGGTACGGAAAGTGTCCCGGGTGTGACAGCTGGAATACCATGGAGGAGACCGAGCCGCAGGCTGCGGCAACCGAAAAAACAAAAAAAGTGGTTTCGCACGTGCAGAAGAGCACGTCGGAAGCGGTGAAGATCCAAAATATCGAAATTCCGAAGCAGATTCGTATTCAGACCGGGATCAACGAATTTGACCGTGTGCTCGGCGGCGGAATCGTGCAAGGCTCGGTCGTGCTTTTGTCGGGCGAACCGGGTATCGGAAAATCCACTATGCTGCTGCAGGTTTGTGCCTGTCTCGGAAAAAACGGCACGCTTTTATATGTTTCGGGCGAGGAATCGCAGGGACAGATCAAGCTTCGCGCCAAACGGCTGGAGGTCATGTCCGAAAACCTGTATATTCTGACCGAGACCGAGATCGGGAGCATTTGTGACGAGATCGAAATGCTTTCTCCCGAGGTCGTGATCATCGATTCGATCCAGACGATGTATGACGAAAGTTCATCGTCCGCACCGGGAACCGTATCCCAAATCAAAAGCTCGGCACAGCAATTGATCCGCGTTGCCAAAACGCGCGGGAGTGCTGTGCTTATCGTCGGTCATGTCAATAAAGACGGCGCCATTGCGGGACCGAAAATATTGGAGCATATGGTCGATACGGTCTTGTATTTTGAGGGTGAAAAGCAACATGCATACCGTATTTTGCGTGCGGTGAAAAACCGTTTCGGTTCGACCAACGAGATCGGCGTTTTCGAGATGCGGGAAGAGGGACTTACCGAAGTGGACAACCCCTCTGAAATGCTTTTGTCCGAGCGCACGGGAAAGGTATCGGGAAGCTGTACTCTGTGCGTGATGGAGGGAACAAGACCGATTTTGGCGGAGGTTCAGGCGCTTGTCTCGACTACGGCATACCCGTCGCCGCGGCGAATGGCGTCCGGCTTGGATTATAACCGTGTGTCGCTGCTGACTGCGGTCTTGGAAAAGCGCTTGGGCTTGAAATTCTCTTCTCAGGATGTCTATATTAACGTTGCGGGCGGCTTGCGCATCGATGAGCCTTCCTGCGACCTTGCGGCGTGCCTTGCGCTGATATCGGGGTATAAGGATATTCCCGTTCCGGACGATACAGTGGCGATAGGGGAGATAGGTCTTTCGGGCGAGTGCCGCGGCGTAGGATTTATCGAAAACCGTATCTACGAGTCGGTCCGACTGGGCTTTTCGCGTGTTCTGATTCCGTATAAAAACTATGTAAAACTGCTGAAAAATAAGAATTTCGGAGCGCAGATCGTGCCGGTGAAATCGCTGTTTGACGCGTTGAAGCTGTTCACATGATAAAGCTTTGGACCGATAATCGCATAACGCCCGAGATCAAAGAAAATTTAAAAAATCTTGGTTGTGAACCGCTTGCGGTAAGTGCATGTGAAATTCTTGGCAGACCCATTGCGTCGCATCCCGATATGAACATTTTGTCTGTATGCGGCAAACGGTTTGCAAGGCAAAAAACATTTGTTCGAGAGAACGGGGAAGATGTTTTCGTTTCACAGGGAAGCAAACCGCTTTCATATCCCGAAGAGGCGGCGCTGAACGCGGTATGCATCGGAAACGATTTTATCTGCTGCGAAAAGACGGTTTATAAACCCGCGCTCAAGTTTGCTCGCGAATGCGGGTTGAATGTGATATTCGTTCGTCAGGGATATGTCAAGTGTAATATGACCGTCGTAAACGAAATAAAAAAAGCGATCATTACCGAGGACGACGGGATCGCCAAAGCTCTGTGCGCACGAGGGTACAACGTCCTCAAGCTCACGACGCATTCCGTCTCGCTCGAACCTTTCCCATACGGCTTTATCGGCGGCGCGTCGGGCACGATCGGAGATGCCGTCCTGTTTACCGGCCGCATCGCGCTTCATCCGGAAGCGGAAAAAATTCGCGCGTTTTGCCGACAATTCGGAAAAGAACCGGTATCGCTCGGTACGGGTACTCTTTATGATTACGGAAGTCTGCTTGCGGCCGAGGAGGAGGGGTAAAAGGTCTTCGGGCAAATCGCAAAAACAGATAGGGCTAATTATATAAAATCAGAATTTTATATAATTCGGGGAAGGCAGAAAGCATAGCAGAACCAATTCTCGAGCGATTCTGCTAATACAAAACAACAATCAATCGGATACTGAAATTCTCGGAGGTTTCATATGGATCAGGAAAAAAGCCCGAATTATTCTCGGGATATTAAAATTGCGAGCTATGATGTGGATCAAAACAACACACTGCGCGTTTCTTGTATGATGCAGTATTTCCAGCAGATCGCGCGGGAAAATTTGGACATGTTCGGTCTCACATATGATTTTTTGCGTGAAAACGACATTGTATTTGTTCTCAGCCGCTATTCGATCAAGCAATCTGCACCGCTGTATGCCGATCGGACGTACACCTTCCGCACGTCGCCGAGTCTGATTCACGGTCCGTATTTTATCCGTGACTTTGCCGTTACCGACAAAAACGGAAATACTCTTGTGCTGGCATCGACTGCATGGGTTATCATTCACTATTCCGACCGCCGTATTTTGCGCCCCAATGCGCTTCCCATTCAAATTCCGATCGGTACGCGACTTTGCGATTTTATTCCGGATAAAACAGATGTTCGCGAGAACAGTGATTATCATTACAATGTCCGCGTTGTCAACAGCCTATTGGATTCCAATAACCACTTGAACAACTGTCATTATATGGACCTTTTAATCGACGGTCTGTATGAAAATGATCTTTCGGTTGATTATTCTGAATTCCATCTCAATTATGTACACGAAGCGCATTACGATGATGAACTGATGATTGATTATGCCGTTGAAAATAATTCGGTATATGTTCGTGTTGCCAACATCACGCAAAATTCAACCTGCTTTACGGCTGTTTTGCTGAAATAAATTTACATGTTATCTGCCTATTGCTTTTTGCGGTGCAGCATTGTATAATGTGATTATAATTATGGAAAAACTTTTGACGGCTATACGTCGATTCTCTATACAAAATGGCATCTGGAATAAGAAGAATAATAGCCGAAACAACAAAAGACAGCCGCAAAAACGGCTGTCTTTTGTTGTTGTTTTGGTTTTGGAAAGAAAAAGGAGTTTTATCTTGCTTTGATCTTTTTGCCTACACAGTAAATTCCCTCGGCAAAAAATCCGACGAGTACGGACAAAAGTGCCGACAGCGGAACGGCCGCTTCGGAGTTCGTCATAAGACGAATTTCGGGCGCAAGAACACGAAGTGCGCCGAAAATTATGAGTGTTGCGGATAAGAAGATTAAATTCTGCTTGATCGATTGTTTCATGACGATTCCTCCCCTATTGCGATCTGAGCGGCAATTTTTACCGTTCTGTCTCATAAGACGAATTGCAAAAGGAAAAGTTCCGTCCGGGAAAAAATTATTTATGCGAAAGAGTTTTTTGAATCATTTTTCTCAAAATGACCCGTCACGGTAATCTCGCCTGCCGTCTGCGGGCGAATACAGGTCGGGAGAAGAATCCTGATTTTGGTTCCAACGACCGTGTACTGCACGTTTTCCGCAAGCTCAAACCCTGCGTACAAAACATGCTCGACACAGAAACTCTCGGGCAAAAGATCCTCAACCGTAATGTTGCAGGCGCTTCCCGTCCCGGAATTTGTCAGGATAATCCGAAAAGTTGCGCGATCCACGCTGCTTCCGCGAACACATTCTTTACGTGTTTCAATATTTGCACAGCACACGGGAAAAGTGATGCTTTCCGAAGAAACAGTCTGCATGCGATTGGCATATAAAACGGCGGACAGTGTTACTTGTTTGGGAAAATCACACTCGTGCATACAAAGGGTAAGTACTGCATATACGGTCTGCCCCGCCCCGATTTCGCTCGGAAGATCAAGAATAATTCCGTCGTCCGGGCGCGGAACGATAAGCGTCGGCTCACTGTCCGCGCCGCAGAACCACGCCGAGCCTTGCATCGGCTGTAAAGCGGTGCAGTCACAGCAAACCTCTGCGACCGCGCCGCTTAACGGGACGGTTCCCGTATTGTGAACGGTAAGCAACAAAGACAGCGTTCCGTCGGGCAGCAGAACGGCTTGCGGCGATGAGAGCGAAAGAACGGCGGACGGAACAGTTTCTGTTGTGTTATTGTGAGGGCTTGCCGATGTATTTTCGGCGGGTTCTTTTCGATTTTTTGTGTAAGTAAGATCGGGCGCGGATTGCGCCGCACGCGTTGCGGACATAAAAATCCCCCTATCGGCTGATTTTATCAAAAGACAATATCAGTATATGCGGGAAAAGGAAAGGATGTGCGGTTTTATCCCGATTTTACTTTAAAGAATAGGTCGTTTCGACCGATTTTATCAATTATTTTGTTTCTACTTTGCTTCGTTTCGATATTTCGCGTCGATATTCCGCGGGCGTTTTCCGCGTGATCTCTTTGAAATGTCGGTAAAACTTGGTTTTGTCCGTATATCCGACCGACGCGCAGACCTCTTCGACCGAAAGCGAAGTGGTGCTCAAAAGCGAACAGCTTTTTTCGATGCGGGTTCGGATCAAAAAATCGGTCAGCGTTACGCTGTAGGTATCTTTAAACAGTCGGCTGAAATAAGAGGGCGTGTAAAAGCTTCGTTCGGCAAGATCACGCAGAGAGATCTTTTCATGGTAATGCTCTTCGATGTAACGCAGAATATCATCGGTCACATGTTTTTGTGCAATATCGGGCGACATGGCGCGAAAGGTATAGGTCATAAGCGCCGTCATAAGCGACGCAAGCATAGTCTTCCTCCCGCTGCGTTCTCCCTCAAATTCCTCCGTAAGCAGGACAAGCAGCGTTTCAAAACGTTTGATATCCTCCCCTTTCAGGCTTACAAAGGGACACTCACGGTTGACAAGCGGGCTCAGTTCGGAAAAGGAAGTGAGACTCAAAAGTTCAAAAGCGTTTTCCGAATTCAAAAGGTTTTCGCTGAAAAACTCGGGGCGAATGAGAATGTTATAAAAGGTCATGCCGTCTTTTCCGACGGTAAAAGAGTGTGTTTCCCCGTAATTGATGAATAAAAGGTCTCCCTTTCTGACATTATAGGTAACGGAGTTAATGCTGTGCGCTCCCGTTCCGCTCAAAATGTAGACCATTTCGATAAAATCATGCGTGTGGATATCCTCCGCCGTGTCGGTTTCGGAAAGAATTTTCTTAACGTACACACGGTCTTTTGTGAAAAAATTGCCCGACATGTATTTATACATAGCCATCTCCCCTTTTTCAAAGGTATTATAACAAATTACACCGAAATTCGCAAGGTTTATCGGACAAACGGCGAAGAATTTTGCGGACTTTGAAAAAAAATTCCGAAATTCGGGAAAAGCTCTTGTGTTTTTCGAACAATTGGTATATAATGTATAATGTCTGAAATTTGGATCTACCGACATTGTTTTGTTTCGAACAAACACGCAAAAAAGGGAGCAAAACGGTTCCGTACGGTCCGTTCATGATAGAACATTTCAAATGGAGGTACAGTTATGAGCGATGGATTTGTTATTCTGATGGGACTGGGCGTTGTATTTGTCGGTCTTATTTGCATCATTTTCGTCTGCATGTTCATGAGCTTTTGCATTCGCAAATTCGAAAAGAAGCCGAGTGCAAGTGCCGATGTCCGGCAGACGAGCGTGAACGCAAATGCTCCCGCCGCGGCGCAGATTCCCTCGAGACCCGAGCTTGCCGCAGCGATCGCGGCAGCCATTGCGGAATACACCGGCAAAGACATTTCCGGAATCCGCATTCTTTCGATCAAAAAGCTCTGATTTTTTAAAAAGATCAAAAATGAAAGGTGAAGTATCATGAAACAGTACAAGATTAACGTCAACGGAACATTCTACGAAGTATCCATCGAAGAAGCAGACGCCTCCGAGATCAAAAATGCCGCATCGGCAGCAGCTCCCGCCGCCGCACCGGCAGCAGCTCCTGCGGCAGCTCCCGCACCTGCAGCGGCACCCGGTAAGGGCGAACAGGTCAACTCCCCTATGCCCGGCAACATTCTCGCCGTTAACATCAAGGTCGGCGACGCGGTCAAGGCAGGTCAGGTCGGTATGATCCTCGAAGCCATGAAGATGGAAAATGAAATTATGATCCCCTGCGACGGCACCGTTACGGCAGTCGGCGTTCAGAAGGGTCAGATGGTTGAATCCGGTGCGTTCCTTTTCTCGATCGGCTGAGAGTCGAGCACGATATAAGAATATCGAAAACAGAGAAAGGAACTACTTATGAAAAAAAGAATTTCAGCTGTTTTGGCTTGTGTGGTTCTTTTGATTTCGGCACTCGGTCTTTCCGTTTTTGCCGAGACGGAGGAAGCACCGAATCCCTTTAAAATCAGTGTCGAGCTGAAAAAGAACGAAGCTACCGGCATTGCGGAGGCGCTGAGTGTCTCCGTTTCCAACACGACTACGACCGACTATTATGTCGTTTATCCTACGGCGGTTTCCGACGAAGTTGCATTTTCGGGTTACAACAACGACATGTACTCGTCGAACGGTTTTCTTCTCAATGCGGGCAAGACATTGGATCTTACCTATCACATTGAAGGAAACGTAAAGGATGACGCAAAGGTTGACCTGCGCTTCTCCTATTATGAAAACACGAACGATATTGACAGTATTGTCGTGAGCGAAGCGGAGTTTTCCGACATTCTGAACGAGACCTCTCCCACCGCTCTCGAAGCGATCCGGAATTTCGTTTCGCAGACCGCGCTTAACGGTTTCAAAGAAAACCCGAAGTGTCTTATCATGATCCTGATCGCGTTTGTTTTGGCATATCTTGCTATCGGCAAGGGCTTTGAACCGCTTCTTCTTTTGCCGATCGCTTTCGGTATGCTCCTTACCAACCTTCCCGGTGCGGAGATGTTCCATGAAGAGCTGTTCGCAAACGGTCATGCACACTGGAATCTCTTTGACGCGACGAGCGCCGTAACCCCCGGTCTTCTCGACTATCTGTACCTCGGTGTTAAGCTCGGTATTTATCCGTGTCTTATCTTCCTCGGTGTCGGCGCTATGACCGACTTCGGTCCCCTTATCGCAAACCCCAAGAGCCTCCTTCTCGGCGCAGCGGCACAGCTCGGTATTTTTGTCACCTATTTTGCAGCAAGAAAACTCGGCTTTACCGGTGCGGAAGCAGGCTCGATCGGTATTATCGGCGGTGCGGACGGACCGACGGCGATTTATGTGACGACGCGACTCGCTCCTCATCTCTTGGGTCCGATCGCGGTGGCGGCTTATTCGTATATGGCGCTCGTTCCGGTTATTCAGCCTCCGATCATGAAGGCACTGACCACAAAGAAGGAACGTCAGATCGAAATGAAGGCGCTTCGCCCCGTTTCCAAGACCGAAAAGATCATTTTCCCGTTTGTCGTAACGGCGTTTGTTGCCTTTTTGGTTCCCTCGGCAGCGCCCCTTGTCGGCTGTCTTATGCTCGGTAATATCTTCCGTGAGTGCGGCGTTACCGATCGTCTCTCCAAGACAGCTCAGAATGAGCTTTGCAATATCGTTACCATCTTCCTCGGAACAACGGTCGGTGCAACCGCAACGGCAGACACCTTCCTCTCGCTTCAGACCATCAAGATCATTGTTATGGGCGTTGTTGCCTTCGGTCTCGGTACGGCGGGCGGCGTATTGCTTGCAAAGTTTATGAATCTGTTCTTGAAGAACAAGATCAATCCTCTTATCGGTTCCGCCGGTGTATCGGCTGTACCGATGGCAGCCCGCGTTTCGCAGGTTGTCGGTCAGAAGGATAACCCGAAGAACTTCCTTCTCATGCACGCCATGGGTCCGAACGTTGCGGGCGTTATCGGTTCGGCTATCGCCGCCGGTGTTCTTCTGTCCCTCTTTAACTGATCTTTACGGAATATAGGGCGTGGGATGCCGACAATCCCCGCCTTTTCCCGTTATCATTTTGTCGGAGAAAAGAGTAATCAACATGGCTAAAAATCCGCTTAAAATAACCGATACGATCCTGCGTGACGCACACCAGTCGCAAGCCGCCACCAGAATGCGTACCGAGGACATGCTTCCCGCATGTGAGCTGTTGGATAACATGGGCTACTGGTCTTTGGAATGCTGGGGCGGTGCGACGTTTGATTCCTGCATGCGCTTTCTGAATGAAGATCCGTGGGAACGTCTCCGCAAGCTGAAAAAGGCAATGCCCAAGACCAAGCTCCAAATGCTCCTGCGCGGTCAGAATATTCTCGGATACAAGCACTATGCCGACGATGTCGTCGAAAAGTTTATCGAGCGTTCGATCGGCAACGGTATCGATGTGATTCGTATTTTCGACGCGCTGAACGACACCCGCAACATGCGTATGGCAATGGAGAGCTGTAAGAAGTACGGCGGTATTTGCGAGGCTGCCATCAGCTACACCGTATCCCCCGTTCACAACGAAGAATATTTCGTAAATCTTGCAAAACAGCTCGAAAACATGGGCGCGGATGTTATCTGTATCAAGGATATGGCAAACCTTCTGCTTCCGTATGACGCTTATTCGCTTGTCAAGAAGCTGAAAGAAAACGTTAAGGTTCCGATTCATCTCCACACCCACAACACCACCGGTACGGGCGATATGGTCAATCTTATGGCGTCACAGGCAGGCGTTGATATTGTCGACTGCGCGCTCTCCCCTCTTGCCAACGGTACGTCTCAGCCCGCTACCGAGTCGCTCGTTGCGACCCTCAAGGGCACCGACCGCGACACCGGTCTCGACCTCAATAAGCTTTCCGAAGCGGCAGCACACTTCCGCACGGTTGCTAAGAAGCTCAAGGACGAAGGATTTCTCGATCCGAAAGTTCTCAGCGTCGACACCAACACCCTCTTGTATCAGGTTCCGGGCGGAATGCTTTCCAACCTGATCTCTCAGCTGAAGCAGGCAAATGCACAGGACAAGTATTATGAGGTTCTTGCCGAAGTTCCGCGTGTTCGTAAGGATTTCGGATATCCTCCGCTTGTAACGCCTACCAGCCAGATTGTCGGCTCTCAGGCGGTTCTGAATGTGCTTTCGGGTGAGCGCTATAAGGTGTTTACCAAGGAATCGAAGGGACTTCTCCGCGGCGAATACGGACAGCTCCCGGGTGAGGTAAACGAAGAAGTTCGCAAGAAGGCAATCGGAGACGATCCGATCATCACTTGCCGACCTGCCGATAATATTGCTCCCGAGTTTGAAAAGTACAAGGAAGAAACGAAGGGCATTGCCAAGAGCGATGAAGACGTACTCAGCTACGCTCTCTTCCCGCAGGTTGCGCAGAAGTTCTTTGATATCCGCGACGGTCGCGCCGAAGCACCTGCCGCAGCACAACCCGCCAAGACCGAAAAGACCGAAGGCGGCGTAAAGGTGATTTACGTACAGGATCTTCTGAAGTAAAAAAATTAGTACAGAGTTTGATACGGCTCCGAACAAATCAAACTGCCGCAGGCAAAATGCCTGCGGCAGTTTTTTGGTTATGAAAACCACTCGTTAAGCGAGTGGTTCGAAAAAGGCTTTTGCCGTTGAGAAAGAAAACCTCCTGTGAAATAATAGAAGCGGGTCTGAACAACCGCAAGTAGAATAAGACAGGAGGATCAATTATGAAAATTGACACAAATAGTTTATCACATACGATATGAAATTGCAAGTACCATATAGTATTTGCACCAAAATATCAAAGACAAGTAATCTATGGAAAGATTAAGAAAAATATAGGAAACATAATACGAAAACTATGTGAGTGAAAAGGAGTCGAGATAATAGAAGCGGAGGCATGTCCGGATTACATACATATGTTGGTAAGTATACCACCAAAAATAAGTGTATCAAGCTTCATGGGATTACCTAAAAGAGAAAAGTAGCTTAATGATATTGGATAGGCATGAAAATATGAAATATAAGTATGGAAATCGAGAGCCTTGGTGCAGAGGATGTTACGTAGATACGGTTGGAAAAAATAAAAAGGCAATAGCGGAATATATCAAGCACCAATTGCAAGAAGATGTAGCCTATGAACAAACGACATTACGAGAGTATACAGACCCGTTTACGGGTGAGCCGGTGCACCATAACAAAAAGTAAGCCGTTTTAGCGGCGGTTTGAAATCGCTTGCGGTTGGCAGACCTGTTCAGAGGGCTTTTAGCCCTGCCGGTATTATGCCCTTATAGGGATGAGCAAACCACCGGCTAAGCCGGTGGTTATGATTAATCCATAGCATGCTCAGACGATCAGTATCCCCAAAAAGCCAACAGATGATTCGCGTACGGCTCGACTACGCGTGATATGCACGCGGAACTACCCAAAACATCGTCAAACACATAATCCGAGTGCTCCAACGTGCTTCCGGTCAGATTCATTAAGCGCGCAAGCCCGAAATAACCCTCGGTTTCGATCGCGTGAACGCCGGCTTGCAGATATACCGTCTTTCCGTACCGCTCGGGAGTAAATTTCCACGCGGTCATATCGCAAGACCCGCTTGTGTCCTTTCCGATCGAAATTTTCTTTATTGAATAGAGATAGAGGTATCTCAGTGGCTCGTACAGGCGGCGGTCAATATCATCGGAGGTCCATTCGATATCGGCAAAACTGTTTTCTTTTCCCAAAATGTCCGGCTGAGGCGGTGGATTCCAAAGTCGGACAGCACCGGCGCCGTAGGAGTTTGCGGGAATTGACATTATACCGTTCCTTTCTGATCTGAGCTTTTATTCTAACTCAGTGTATGGTTTATTGCGTTTTTCACCGTTATGTACAACGGCATTTTATATCATGTTGTGTTTTATGTCAAGCTTTTATTTTATAATTAAAAAACGGGCTCGGCGCAATGCCGAACCCGTTTACTTGTTTATTCGATTGTTAAAACCGGCTTTGCGTTTGATTTATCAACACACGCCTTTAAACCGGAAGCGAATCAGTGATCTTCGCCGCAGGTCGAGCAATCGTCTTCACAGCCTACACAGCAGTCGGGCATGTCTTCGTCTTCGTCATACTCGTCGAGATCGTCGTCATACTCGTCGTCTTCGTCACAGCCGTATACATCCGACTCTACCGCGCCGAGATCTTCATCCAGCTCATCGGCAAAATCAAACAGGGTGTCCAGATCATCCTCGATCTCACTTACCTCGGCAGAAAGACCGTCCAAAATGTCAACGACAAGAGACAGCAGCTTGCCTTCCTTTGTGGTCGTGTCGAATTCCATGCCTTCCATAACGCCCTTAAGGTGCGCTACCTTTTCCATAGTTGTCATAACCCATACCTCCCTTAAAACGGTGAAACGTCCTTTATAAAATTACTTGTTGGTAACTCTTTCAAGATATTCGCCGGTTCTGGTATCGATCTTGATGCGATCGCCGACCGTGATGAAGAGCGGAACCTTGATTTCGGCGCCGGTCTCGAGCGTAGCGGGCTTGGTTACGTTGGTTGCGGTATCACCCTTGAAGCCGGGCTCGGTCTCGGTAACTTCAAGCTCCATAAAGATAGGAGGCTCAACGCTGAAGATCTTACCCTTGTAGGAGATGATCTTGCAGGTGGTGTTTTCCTTGACGAAACGGAAGTTGTCGGAGAGAGCATCCTTGCCGATAGGCATCTGCTCGTAGGTCTCGGTATCCATGAAATAGTAAAGGTCACCGTCGTTGTAAAGGTATTCCATATCCTTTCTTTCGACGAAAGCCTGCTGAACCTTAGCGGTCGGGTTATACGATTTTTCGATAACGGCGCCGGTTACGACATTCTTAAGCTTGGTGCGGACAAAGGCCGCGCCCTTGCCGGGCTTTACATGAAGAAATTCAACGACCTGAAGTACCTGACCGTCTTCTTCAAACGTTACGCCGTTTCTGAAATCACTTGCTGTAATCATGTGTATATGTCCTCCAAAAATAGTTTGCATTCCCGAGTACAACGGTAAGTGTACTCAAAAAAACTCCGTCTTATACGAAACTGCGGTTTTACTTAATTATTATAAACTCTTTTGTGCTGTTTGTCAAGTTTTTACAGCCATTTTCCGTTAAAAATACGATATCTTCTATGCGAACGCCGCACTTTTCGGGGATATAGATCCCCGGTTCGACACTGACGACGGCACCGCACGGCACGACTCTCTCTTCTTTCGGGCTGAAATTGGGCGACTCGTGTATTTCAAGACCCAAGGAGTGCCCTGTTGCGTGTCCGAAGCACCCTTTGTAGCCCGCACCGTCGATCACATCGCGTGCCGCTTTGTCAACGGTCATTCCCAAAAGCCTGCCGCGCGCCGTATTCAGCGCCGCTTTCTGTGCTTCGAAGACTTTATCGTATACGTGACGCATCTCGTCGCTCGGCTCGCCTACACATACGGTGCGTGTCATATCCGAGCAATAGCCGTCAAAGCGGGCGCCGAAATCCATCGTGAGAAAACCGTCCTCGATCGGAATATCCTCGGGTACGCCGTGCGGCATGGACGACTTTTTTCCCGACACGCAAATAGTATCAAAGGATAGGCCGTCCGCGCCGTTTTTGCGCATAAAAAATTCAAGTTCGAGCGCGACCTCTCGCTCGGTCATACCACGGTGTAAAATGTTCAGAATATGAGAGAAAGCGGCGTCTGTAATACGTTGCGCCTGAATGATGCGGGCAAGTTCGTACTCATCCTTTACCATGCGAAAACGTTCGATGCGGTCGCCCATCGGCGCAAGCTCGCAAACATCGGCGAGACATTTGCGCAGAGAGCAAAAATCGGCATGCGTCATACGTCGGTCCTCGAAGAAAAGGCGGCGTATGCGGCACGCGGAAAGCTGAGTCTTGAGGAAATCGGCAACAGGCGTTGTCTGCTCGATTATTTCAATCTCCTTTGACATTTCACCCTGCTTCTGTTGGCGAACGGCTTTTTCATAATAGCGAAAATCCAATAAAAGCACGCATTTTTCCCGGGAAATAAAACCGATCCCGGCAGTGGATGCAAAATTAAAGATATAGCGCCGTGTAACATCGTCGGTTATATAAAGCGCGTCGCAGTCTTCAAGACTTTCACATACTTTTTTCAGACGCTCGGTAAGATAATTCATGCTGTTTCCCCTTCTCTTATGCCTTCAGAAGGCCCTCGTACGCTTTTTTCATGGCGAGAGCATCCTCCGCCATGGTTCCCTTCGATTCGCAAATAATCGTCGGAGAAACGCCGAGAGAGGCAATGGCATTCATAAGCGGTTCAAAATCCGGACCGTACACCGTATCCTCAAATGTGAGATGACGTTTTTCTCCGCCCGAGGTATATTCGATCTTGGAAAAATGGCAGTGCAGATGCTCTGCCACTATCGCACCGCAACTCTCTGAAATGCGGTCGAAAACACGTTTGTAATCGTCGGCATTCGTAAAGACGCCGCCTTGCTCGCGCGCGTTCATATGTCCGAAATCCACGACCGGCACGACGGTCGTGTCCGCCTTGCAAAGAGCAAGGACTTCATTGAGCGTACCGAGCTGATTCACTTTGCCCATCGTCTCGATCCCGAGCTTTACACCGTACAGTCCCTCATCGTTTAACACGCCGAGTGTATGTTCCAGCGCGCCGAGGGCATATTGAAGAGCGACCGTGCGGTCGAGCTTTGCGGTACTGCCGGCGTGAATGACCATAAGGTCGCCGCCGAGACCGCGAAGAGCCTTTGCGGAGCTTACGATATATCCTGCGCTTTTCTTTCGCTTTTCTTCGTCGACCGATGAGAGCGAAATATAATACGGCGCGTGGATCGTCATGTGAATCCCGTACTTTTTTGCCGTCTCACCGATTTTGGCAAAGGTCGCTTCGGATGCCGTAACGCCGTTTCCCGCTTCGTATTCATAGGCGTCCAGCCCCATTTCGTGTACATATTTCGGGGCATCAACGGTTGCCTTATATCCTTTTTCGTAAAAGCTCTCCGAGTTCCCGCCCGGTCCGAAAAGTGCCGCCATGTTTATCCGTCCTTTCTCTTCTTTATTTGATTTGTGCTTTATTTGTGCTTTCGTTTATAGCTGTGTATAAACGGCTTTTCAAGCCATCGTTTGCTTTTCACAAACAGCGTATCGAGATCCTTTATCGGTTCCACCAAAACTGCCTTGCAGCCGGCAAGATGCGCGGCAAGCACATCGGTCAGGATCTGATCTCCGATCGCAAGGCAGTTTTGCGGCAAGATACCGCGCTCTTTCATCATTTGTCGATGTACCGCTCCCGAAGGCTTTCCCGCTTCGAATCGATAAGCAAGCCCCGTCGAAAGCGCATAGTCCTTTACGCGCGGTTCGTGATTATTCGAAATAAAAACCGCCTCGATTCCGACGTCGGAAAGCATTTTCAGCCACGAAAGATTTTCTTTTGTCGGCTTTGCTTTTTCATACGGGACAAGCGTATTGTCGATATCCAAAAAAACAAGCTTTGTTTTCTCTCTTTCGAACAGTTCTTTCGGGATATCGTAAACGGTCGGGTACATATAATCGGGAATAAAAAGAGCCATTCTTTCACCTCGGTGCAAAAAATCGAAAAACCGAAGGAGAAGAAAATCTCCCCCTTCGGTTCTCCGTTTTAAATCATGTGTTATGCTTCGGTGGTCTCTTCGGCGGCTTCAGTCTCTTCTTCGGGCACGAGAAGCGCCTTGATGGAAAGACTTACCTTCTTGTTTTCAGTATCGATCGCCGTGATCTTTGCAGCAACGGTCTCGCCGACCGACAGAACGTCGGCAGGCTTCTGGATCTTCTGCTCGCAGATCTGCGAAATGTGGATAAGACCGTCAACACCGGGAACGATCTCGGCAAAAGCACCGAAAGGCATAAGGTTTACGATCTTAACCTCGGCAACATCACCTACGGCATACTTGTTCGTGAAGATGGTCCAGGGATTGGTATCTTCGGTCTTGTAGCCGAGCGAAATGCGCTTCTTTTCGGGGTCGAGAGCCTTGACAAATACATGGATCTTGTCGCCGACTTTTACGACATCCGAAGGATGCTTGATGTGCTTCCAGGAAAGCTCGGTAATGTGAACCATACCGTCAACGCCGCCGAGGTCAACGAATGCGCCGTAAGCCGTAAGAGACTTAACAACACCGTCGTATTCCTTGCCGACTTCAACCGTCTCCCAGAACTTGTTCTGGAGCGCTTTTCTTTCCTCACGGATAACAACGCGCATGGAGCCGACCGCTCTCTTTCTCTGCTCGTTGATGTCGATGAGCTTGATTCTGCCTTCGTTGCCGACGAGCTTTGCAAGATCTTCTTCGGTCGGAGCATTTTCGCTTCTGGGAAGAGTGGTGTGCGACGCGGGAACAAAGACTCTGTGCGGACCTGTCTGGAAAATAACGCCGCCGCGAACGGCTTCGACTACCTTGCCCTCGAGGATGGTGCCGTTGTCATAGGCATCCTTAAGTGCGTTCCAGTTCTTGTCAACGTCCATACGCTTTTTGGAAAGGTTTACAATACCTTCCGCATCGTTGAACTTAACAACGACAACGTCTATCTTATCGCCGACCTTAAAGTTTTCTTCAACCTTAAAGTTGGGATCGAAGCTGAGCTCGGAATTGGGAATGATACCGGTCTGCTTGATACCGAGATCGACATGTACCTCAGTGGGTGTTACCGAGGTGATGACGCCCTGTACCCGTTCACCGGGACGGATCGTCTTGTACGACGCATTGAGCATTTCCTCAAAGGTCATGGAATCCTTGATTTCAGGATTTTCGTTTGCTGCTGCATCAGAATTGAGTGCGATTTCATTAGTCATTCTGATATTTACCTCCTCTATTATATCATCAGGCGTTGAGGCGCCTGCTGTTATCCCTGCGATAAAGGGGTCCGAACGGGAAGCGCGGAAAAGCTCCGCGATCTTTTCGAACGGCACATCCTTGACCGTCTCGGCAAAAAAAGTGTTTGCGCATTTCGCACGGCAGACATCATACAGTTTTCGGGAGTTCGAGCTTTGCCTTCCTCCGAGTACAAGCATAACATCGGCGCGCTGCGCCATGCGTTCGGCTTCAAATTGCCGATTTTCAGTGACATTACATATTGTATCAAATATTTTTGGATTTGTATATAGCTTTTTTATTAATTTTTGGCATTTTTCATATTTTTTTACGCTAAAAGTTGTTTGACTGACCAAAACAATACCATTTTTGCCAAAATCTGCATGATTTTTGAGAAAATTTTGCAGTTCGTCTTCGTCCGAGCAAATGGCGACACGACCGTTTGCGTAACTTTCTATGCCTTCGACCTCGGGATGATGCTTGTCTCCGATGATGATGGTATCGGTTTCGGCGGAGGAATATTCCGCGACGATGCGATGGATCTTTTTAACGAACGGGCAAGTCGCGTCGACAAGACGAACCCCTTCACGCCGCAAAGTGTCGGAAATGTTCTTCGGAAGTCCGTGCGTGCGGACCAGGAAGCGGGCGTTCGGATATTCTTTTGAAAGCAATACAGCGCTTTCCTCATTGCAGATCGAAACACCGCGCCCTTCGAGCCGTTCGAGAAACGGACGGTTGTGGATCAGTTCCCCGACGGTGAAAATTTTGGTATCGCCGTCTGCAAGCATTTTTTCCGCTGTTTCGATTGCACGGCGCACGCCGAAGCAGAAGCCGGCATTTTCGGCAAGCTTCACTTTTAAGGTCTTACTCATAGTTTTGCGTAATACTCATCGGAAAGGTCGCAAATCCGATCGAAAATCAGACGGGAAGCGCTTTCAAATTGTTGTTTATCTCCCTCGGTAATGCCGAGATCGGCATACGGAATAGGTTTTCCGATCACAATGAAGGTTCGCGCCATAAAGGTCATGCGGCGCTTTTTGTTGACGACCGCAACGGGAAGAACATCGCATTTTGCGTGATAGGCGCACATACCTGCTCCGCCTTTTACGGTACTGGTGCGCGGGTCTACGCCGCGGCAGCGCGTTCCTTGCGGGAAAATGCCGACGCAGTTTCCGTCTCTCAAAAGCTGAATGGTCGTCTTGATGGCGCGCAGGTCGTTGTTGTTGCGCTGAACGGGATATGCGCCGAGCGCGCGGATAAACCGTCCGAACAGCGGCACATGAAACAATTCTTCCTTCGCCATGTAGTGTACCTGAATTTTGGAAAGACATGCGCCGATAACGGCGGGATCCCACATGGACATGTGATTGGCACAGACCATAAGCGGTCCGTGATCGGGCATGTTTTCTTTTCCGATCACCTTGATGCGAAAGACACATCGGATAATAAAGGCAAGCGAAGCCTGACAAAACGAATAGACTTTCATTGCATTTTACCTTCTATGATCTTTAATGCTTCCGAAAGAGTTTCCTCAAGCGAAAGCGCACTGTTATCGAATAATACGGCGTCTTTGGCGGGGACACAGGGGCACGACGCACGCGTGCTGTCGTTTTTGTCGCGCTCGACCATATCGCGGTATACGTCGTCATATGTAACCTGTTTTCCTTTTGAGACAAGCTCTTTATAACGGCGCTTTGCGCGGATTTCCGGGTGCGCCGACATAAAAATCTTGACACAGGCGTTCGGCAAAACGACCGTTCCGATATCGCGTCCGTCCATGATGACGTTGTTCTCGTCGGCGATCTTTCGCTGCATATCGAGCAGAAAAGCGCGGACGGCAGGAAGAGCCGACACGGCGGAGGCATACATGGAAGCTTTCGGCGTGCGGATATCCTCCGAGACATCTTTGCCCCCGAGAAAGACCTTCTGTCCTCCGCCGTCCCACACAAGTCGTATGTCGATATCCGAAAATCTGGCGGAAAGAGCCGCTTCATCATGCGGATCAATGTCGTTTTGCATGGCGTAAAGACCCACCGTGCGGTAGATGGCGCCGGTGTCTACATAGACGTAGCCGAGCTTTTCGGCAAGGGACTTGGCAAGGGTGCTTTTGCCCGAACCGGAGGGACCGTCGATGGCGATGTTGATGGTGGACATAGATTCATTTCTCCGTGTTTTGATTTTGTAGCCGCATGACCGCCGCTTTGGCGGCAAGATAAGCGGTTGAAAAGGCGATCTGCAGGTTAAAGCCGCCGGTATATCCGTCGGTGTCGAGAATTTCTCCGATAAAATAAAGCCCGCTTATACGCTTTGATTCCATAGTCGAGGGGTTTACTTCTTTTACGCTCACCCCGCCGCGCGTTATGATCGCCTCGTCAATGGGGCGAAAATCCGCGATCGATACGGTAAAGTTTTTTAAAAGTCGCACAATGACGGCGCGCTCCGTTTTGGTGATGCCGTTTACCTGCCTGTCCCCCGCAATGCCGCTTCGTTCGGCAAAAACGGGAATCAGTTTGGACGGCAAAAGCTCGGAAAGCGCGTTTTTGTATGCGCGGTTGGGATTTTTCGAAAAGTCCGACACGATACGGTGATCGAGCGTGCCCTCGTCCAGAGCGGGCTTCAGATCGATCGACAGCGTGTAATCGGACGGTATTTTTTCCATATGCGCCGACGCCGAAAGCACCAGAGGTCCCGAAAGCCCGAAATGCGTGAACAAAAGCTCGCCGAGCTCGGAATAAACGGTTTTTCCTGCCGCATTTTTCAGCGTTAAGGTTACGTTACGGAGCGAAAGCCCCTGAAGGCGTTTGCAAAAAGCGTCGCCGCTTACTAACGGTACAAGGCTTGGCACGGGCTTTTCGACTGTGTGTCCAAGGTTTTCGGCAAACCGATAACCGTCGCCCGTCGAACCGGTCACGGGATACGAAAGTCCGCCGGTCGCAAGTACGGCGTTTTCCGTGCGATAGATCGTCCCATCTTCGCCAACAAGGAAGAAAACTTCGCCGTCACGGCGCAGATCGGTAATTTTTGTGCGTATGAACGTAACGCCGTTGCGGCTGAGAATGTCTTTTAAGGTGCGCAGAACATCCAGCGCTCTGTCGGAGGTCGGAAAGACGCGCTCACCGCGCTCGACTTTAAGCGAAAGACCGTGCGACTCAAAATACTCCATGACTTTTTCGGGCGGAAACGCACTGTAGGCGCCGAAAAGAAATTTTGCGTTGCGGGGAATGTTCTTCATGAACACCTCGCGTGTGCAGGCATTGGTTAAATTACAGCGTCCTTTGCCCGTAATGAGCAACTTTTTGCCCAAATACGCGTTGTCGAACGCCTTTTCGGAGGCGAGCGTCTTTTCCGAGCGGTTTTGCTCGAAGATCACGACTTTTGCGCCCGATTCCGCCGCGATGCAGCCGCACATGAGCCCTGCCGCTCCCCCGCCGACTATGCAAAGCGAATCGGAAAGGTTTTCGTCAGGCTTTTTCGTAAACATCGTATTCATCCCAGATCTTTTCAAGCTCACGTAATGTTTCACTCAGTTGTTCCTTTTTCTCCATGGAAACAGCGACGATGAGCGCGTTGATGATGCTCAACGGTGCAACCAGCGAATCGACAAACGACGCCATATCGCTCTTGGCAAAAAGCGCACAGTCGGCTTTGGCGGCAATGGGCGATGAATCGCTGTCGGTCAGCGCAATAATGTGCGCGCCGCGGCGGCGGGCAAATTCGATGGCGTTGCGCGTGCGCTTCGAATAGCGGGGAAAGGAAATTCCGATGAGAACATCCCCTTCGCCGATGCGCATAAGCCGTTCGAACATTTCGCTTGCGCTGGTCATGTTGAGCAGGATCACGTTGTTCAGTATAATATTAAGGTAATATGCGAAAAAGCCCGAGAGCATGGAGGCGCTGCGTACGCCGATCATATAGACGTTTTTGGCTTCGGAAATCATTTTGACGGCGCGGGTGAAATCCTCGCGGTCGGCTTCTTCAAGCGTCATTTTGATCTTTTCCGAATCCTGGTTCATTACCTTTGTCAAAACGTCGCTTCCCGCCATAATACTGTCGGCGGCGGCGACGCGCTGTACCGAGGTCATGTTGGTGCGAATGAGATTCACGAGAGCGCGCTGCATTTCGGGATAGCCTTTATATCCGAGCTCAATGGCAAACCGAACGACGGTCGATTCCGAAACGCCGGTCTCGCATCCGAGCTTCGTTGCGGTAAGATAAGCCGCAACATCCGGCTTTTCCAAAATGAAGGCGGCGATCACTTTATGGCTCTTGGACATTTTGGGATATCGTTCTTTAATCTCTTTGACAAGATCTAAATTCATAAAATTCGCACCTCGGTTTTTGCACTGTCAACGTATATTATTGCATTTTTTTTGCAAAATGTCAAGTGCGTTCTTGCAATTCCGAAACATTTTCCCGCATTTTTGTTGTACAGACGCCCAAAAAGATACGAAACGATACTTTTTTAACAAAAAAATCAAAAAGCCCTTGACAAACGTAAAAAAAACTGGTATCCTATACACAGCACATCGTGTGCTGAGAAAGCGAGGAACGGACATGGCAAACGGAAAGAAGACCGAAACCGATCTTATTTCGGATGAAATGTCCGAGCAGATTATTGCCACGACGGCAAAGCTGGTCACAGAGTTCGGCACACAGTATATAACGGTCCGCAAAATCCTGAACGAGATGAACATCAGCAACCGTGTTTTTTACAACCGGTTTCACAATCTCGACGAGGTGCTGCAGGCTGTCTATCTCGACCTGATCTTGAAGATGCGCGAAAATCTGAAGGCTGTTCCCGAGGATATGGATTATTTCGAATATGCAACGCACGTCGTCGTGAAATGCATGATCGACACCTACGACATGTGGCGGCAGTTCAGTCAGTATTCTTTCGAACACAGCTCTCTCACCGAGCAAAACCGTCTTTGGTGGACGGGCAGGATCACGGAAATTCTTAATAAGGCAAAAGAACTCGGCGTTGTCCGCAAGGATATCAATTCCGAACAGCTCGCCTACTTCACGTGGTGCATTTGCCGCGGCGTAAATGCCGACGCCGTTTCGCGAAAACTTTCGAAAACCGAAGCGGTCGAGTGTCTGAAAGCCGGCTTTGAGTGCCTTTTAGAGGGCATAAAAGCACGGTGATTCGCCTATAGTAAACTGTAATAATTGATTTTTTACGGAGGAAAGTCCTCCGTAAAAATTAAAACACTTCGGCACACTGTGTGCCGTGCGGCGGAAACGCCGCAAAGATTTTAACAGCACACCGTGTGCCGACGAGAGATCGTCGATTGATTTTTTACAGCACACACTGTGCCGAGAAGGGAGAACCCATGTCACTGAAAATCAAGGGAACCGGCTATTATCTTCCGAAAAAAGTCCTCACAAACGACGACCTTGCCGGCATGGTGGACACAAACGACGAATGGATCCGTCAGCGCGTCGGAATTCACGAGCGCAGGGTCTGCACCGATGAGACGACCCATTTTATGGCGGCACAGGCGGCAAAAAACGCGCTTGACAACGCGGGAGTAGATCCGTCGGAGATCGATCTCATTATCGCCTCGACCATTACGGGCGAGACTCTGTCCCCCACCGTTGCCGCTTTGGTCGAGCGCGAGCTCGGCGCGAGCTGCCCCGCGTTTGACATAAGCTCGGCTTGCAGTGGATTTTTGTTTGCGCTCGACACCGCCGACGCTTTTATGCGCCGCGGAACGTACCGAAATATTCTGATTGTCAGCTCCGAGCGCGTAAGCAAGATCATCGATTGGACCGATCGCAGTACCTGCGTCATCTTCGGCGACGGGGCGGGCGCTTGCGTCGTATCCCCCGGCAATGGATATCTTTCCTCCATGCTGTTCACCGAAGGCGGCAGAGAGGTCATTGATATTCCGACCTTTGTCGGAACCTCTCCGTTCTATATAGGCGAAGATAAAAAGCCCGTCATTTTCATGGACGGGCAAGAGACCTTTAAGTTTGCCGTCAATCATATTGTACACGACATTTCGTCGGTCGTCGCGTCGGCGGGACTTACGATGGAGGACATCGATTTCATTGTTCCGCACCAGGCGAACGTCCGTATTATTGAGTATGCTTCGAAGCGGCTGAAAGTGCCGATGGAAAAGTTTTTTGTCAATATGCAGTTGCTCGGAAACACTTCTTCCGCAAGTGTTCCGATCGCGCTTGCACAGCTTGCCGAAACGGGCAAGCTGAAAGAAGGCATGAACCTTGCCCTCGCCGCGTTCGGCGGCGGTCTTTCCAGTGCAGCATGCGTTATCCGGTGGTAAAACGCCGTTTAATAGGTAATAAACAAAAACAACATCAGACATTTTGGAGGAAATTATCATGACAAACGAAAAAGTAAAAGAACTGCTTGCCGCTCATCTCGAAATCGACCTGGATACCATCCGCGATGACAGCACATTTGAAGATCTCGGAATCGATTCGCTCGACGCCGTTGAGATTCTTATGGAAATGGAAGACGAATTCGGCATCGAAATTCAGGCAGCCGAAATGGGTCACTCGGTAAAAGAACTGGTCGAATACATCGACAAGAAGCTTGCCGACAAGTAATTTTTCAAAAACAATTATGGGAGGGTCGTTATGATAAAAACACAGCTTTGTGATATGCTGGGTATACGCTATCCCCTTTTCCAAGGCGGCATGGCGCATATTTCCGATGCGCGGCTTGCCGCCGCCGTATCGGAGGCGGGCGGACTCGGTATCCTCTCGGCGGCGAGCGGCGACGTCGCGAAAGTCTCCGGTGAGATCGACAAGATCCGCACCCTTACCGACCGTCCTTTCGGTGTAAACATTATGCTTCTCGGCAAAAACGTCGAGGAGCTTGCCGCACTGGTCGCCGAAAAAAAGGTTCCCGTCGTCACAACGGGCGCGGGAACGCCCGGAAAGTATATTCCCCTGTGGAAAGAAGCGGGCGTTAAGGTAATTCCCGTCGTTCCCTCCTGCGCCGTGGCAAAGCTTGCCGCACGCGCGGGCGCCGACGCGGTCATTGCCGAGGGCGGCGAATCGGGCGGGCATGTCGGCGATCTTACAACCATGGCGCTTGTTCCGCAGGTTTGCGACGCGGTAAACATTCCCGTCATCGCGGCAGGCGGGCTTTACGACGGCAGAAGTGTCGCCGCAAGCCTTATGCTCGGTGCATGCGGCGTACAGCTCGGAACACGCTTTTTGACGGCGGTTGAATGCTCAATCAGCGCGGAATACAAGAAGCGTGTTTTGGAGGCGAAGGATACCTCGACGATTGTTACGGGAAAACGTCTCGGACACCCCGTGCGCAGCCTGAAATCCCCCTTTTCGAAGCGCTATTTCGCGGCAGAGTATTCGTCGATATCGGACGAAGAGCTGGAGCGGATGGCTGTGGGCACACTGCGTGCTGCCGTTGTCGACGGCGACCCCGAAAACGGCTGTTTTCTTGCGGGGCAGATCAGCGGCATGGTAAACCGCGAACAGACGTGTAAAGACATAATCGAAGAGATCTTCGAACAGACCGAAAAAGTATTGAAAGGAGCTTCGCAATGGGTAAAATAGCATTCGCCTTTTCGGGTCAGGGCGCACAATACAGCGGAATGGGAAAAGAGCTTTACGAGCGTTACGACGCCGTGAAGAGCTTGTACGATTCTGCTGAGGAAATCCGACCCGGTACGAAAAAGCAGAGCTTTGAGGGCACGGCGGAAGAACTGAAGCAGACCGAAAACACACAGCCCTGTCTTTATCTTGCCGATCTTGCCGCGGCGATTGCTCTTTCCGAAGAAGGAATAAAAGCCGATATGTGTACCGGCTTTTCGCTCGGCGAGATCGCCGCGCTCGCCTTCGGCGGTGCGTACTCCTATACCGACGGCTTTTCACTGGTTTGCAAGCGCGGCGCGCTTATGGCGCAGGCGAAGACCGAAAAACCTACGGCGATGGGCGCGGTATTAAAGCTCGACAAAGATACGGTTTGCAAGCTTTGCGACGAATTTGACGGTCTATATCCCGTAAATTTCAACTGTGCTTCGCAGACAGTCGTTTCGGGACTTTCGGAGAAAATGGGTGAATTTGAGTCGCGCGTGAAGTCGCTCGGCGGACGCTTTGTTCCGCTTGCCGTGAGCGGCGCGTTCCATTCGCCTTTTATGAACGATGCGGCGGAAGCATTTGCAAAGGTGCTTTCCGAAGCAAAGCTAAAAGTTCCCGCACTTCCCGTTTACGCAAACTTTACGGCAAAACCGTATGGCGAAGTATTCCCCACTCTGTCGGTGCAGATGAACCATCCCGTTCGTTTTGCCGAGACGGTGGAAAATATGATCGCGGACGGCGCCGATACATTTATCGAAGTCGGCGCGGGCAAGACGCTTTACAATCTGATTAAGAAAATATCCGGAGACGTCACGGTTTACAATATCGAAAATGCCGAGAGTCTGTCTGTCACGCTTGCCGCGCTCAAAGGAGTGGGACGATGAACATTCTGGAAAACAAAGTTGCCGTCATCACGGGCGCGTCGCGCGGGATCGGCGCGGGAATTGCGGAAAAATTTGCCGCATACGGTGCGTCGGTCGCCCTGGTCTACGGCGGTAACGAGGAAAAGGCGCTTGCGGTCCGCGACGAGATTCGGAGCCGTTATTCGGTCAAGGCGGAAATATACCGCTGTGACGTTTCCTCGTCCGAGGAGTGCGGAAACACGGTAAAATCCGTTCTTGCCGATTTCGGAACGGTTGATATTTTGGTCAACAACGCGGGCATTGTGCGCGACAATTTGATCGCGGTGATGAAGGACGAAGAGTTTGACGATGTTCTGAATGTCAATCTGAAGGGCGCTTTTTACATGATACGTGCGCTCAGCCGAACCTTTATCCGCAAAAAAAGCGGCAGGATCATCAACATAGCGTCGGTATCGGGTCTTATGGGTACGGCGGGTCAGGCAAATTATGCCGCGTCAAAAGCGGGCGTTATTGCGCTCACCAAAACGACGGCGCGCGAATTTGCCGCCAAAAACGTCACCTGTAATGCCATTGCCCCCGGCTTTGTCACGACCGATATGACAAAAAATCTTGATGTTGACGCTTATCTCGAACACATTCCGCTTCGCCGCGCGGGCAGTCCCGAGGATATTGCTAACGCTGCCGCTTTTTTGGCGAGCGATCATGCATCCTATATTACGGGCGAGGTACTGCGGGTAGACGGCGGACTTGCCATCTGATTGCCATCCGAAACGAATCAAATTTGGGAGAATATACTATGAAACGAGTTGTCATTACCGGCATCGGCGCGATCACACCGATCGGACTTTCCGCCGAGACCTTTTGCCAAAATCTGTGCGACGGCGTGAACGGAATCGACGAGATTACCCGCTTTGATGCCACCGAATATAAGGTAAAGCTTGCGGCGGAAGTAAAGGATTTTGATCCCACCGCTTTTATGGAAAAATCGGTTGCGCGCAAAAACGACCGCTTTGTTCAGTTTGCCATAGCGGCGGCGCGCCAGGCGGTTGAGGACAGCGCCGTCGAAGGCAAGGTCGAAAATGAGCGCTTCGGCGTTTACTTCGGCACCGGTATCGGTGGTTTTGATACCTTTGTGACCGAACACGATAACCTTTTGAACCGCGGCTGGACTCGCGTTTCCCCGCTCTTTATTCCGAAAATGATCGGCAATATGGCGGCGGGCAACATTGCCATTCAATTCAAAGCACACGGACCGTGTATCTCGATCTCCACTGCCTGTGCCAGCGGCACGAGTGCGATCGGCGAAGCCTACCGCGCCATTGCGGGCGGATATGCCGACGCGATCATCGCGGGCGGCGTCGAAGCGGCGATCTCCCCTCTTGCCGTTGCGGGCTTTACCAACTGCCAAGCTCTGACGCAAAGCACCGACAAAGACCGCGCCTCCATTCCGTTTGATAAAGAGCGCAGCGGATTTGTTATCGGCGAGGGTGCGGGAGCGCTGATCGTAGAGGGCTACGAACACGCATTGCGCCGCGGCGCGAAGATCTACGGCGAAATTGTCGGCTACGGAAGCACATGCGACGCTTATCATATCACCGCGCCCGATACAGAGGGAACTTCTGCTGCACGTGCGATCACCGAAGCGCTCGGCACGCTTTCTTATGACGCGGCAAAGGTTTACTTTAACGCGCACGGAACATCGACGCCGCTAAACGACAAGACCGAGACGATCGCCGTCAAGAAAGCCTTCGGCGACGACGCAAAGAAGATCCATATCAGCTCGACGAAATCGATGACGGGTCACCTTCTCGGCGCGGCGGGCGCGATCGAAGCGATCGCTTGTCTGCACACGCTGAACACGGGTATTATTCCCCCGACGATCGGTTATCGCGTACCCGACGAGGAATGTGATCTCGATTACACACCGAACAAAGCGGTACACGCCGATATTGATCTTGCCCTTTCGAATTCGTTAGGCTTCGGCGGTCACAATGCCTGCATCGCACTGAAAAAGCCCGAATAAGGAGACAAAACATGACACAGGAAGAGCTTAAGCACATTCTCCCCCATCGCGACAATATGCTCTTGTTGGATTCGGCGGAGATCGTAGACGGAAAAGCGGTCGGAAGAAAAACAATCACGGGCGACGAATGGTTTTTGAAGGGACATTTCCCGAACAATCCCGTCACGCCCGGTGTTATCCTTTGCGAAATTCTGGCTCAGTCGGTCTGCGTATTGATGGCCGAGGAGATGGATTCGAACGCGACGCCGCTGTTTACAGGTCTTGATAAAGTAAAGTTCAAGCACCCCGTCTTACCGGGCAACACTTTCCGTACCGAATGCGTTATCACGAGAAAAATGCCGCCTTTCTACTTTGCCTCGGGCAAGGGATATGTTGGCGATACGCTTTGTGTGAGCGCGGAGTTTTCTTTTGCGCTTGCCTCTGCCGAAAAAATACAAAAATAACGCGATTTTGCCGGAAAGGAGAAACGCTATGCTGAAAGTTTTGGAAAATCTGAAAAAGAATGTAAACGATCGGCTTGAAACGAAGGTCTGCAAGGCTTGCAAGACCGAAACCACTTTATATGAACTTCGCAAAAATCTCTTTATCTGTCCGTCCTGCAAAAAATATTTCCGCATGAGCGCCAAGGAGCGGATCGCCGCTACCTTCGACAGCTTTTCGGAGATCGACGGCGAAAGAGTGAGCCGCAACATTATCTCCTTCCCGGGATACGACGAAAAGCTTTCCTCCGCAAAGGAACAGAGCGGAGAGAACGAGGCGGTTACGTGCGGAGTCGGTACGATCGCCGGACAAAAGACAGCGGCGTTCGTTATGAATTCGGAGTTTATGATGGGCAGCATGGGCACGGTGGTCGGCGAGAAGATCACACGGCTTTTTGAGTATGCGACCGAAAACAAGCTTCCCGTGGTCGGCTTTACGACCTCGGGAGGCGCCCGCATGCAGGAAGGCGTCTATTCTCTCATGCAGATGGCAAAGGTCAGCTGTGCCGTCAAGCGTCATTCGGATGCAGGGCTTTTGTATATTACGGTCTTGACCGATCCGACCACGGGTGGCGTTACGGCAAGCTTTGCCATGGAGGGCGATATCATCCTTGCCGAGCCGAAAGCCCTTGTCGGCTTTGCCGGTGCGCGTGTCGTGGAGCAAACAACGGGACAAAAGCTGCCCGACGGCTTCCAAAGTGCCGAATTTATTCTTTCACACGGCTTTTGCGATATTATCGAACCGCGCGAAAGCTTAAAAGAAAAGCTCGGCGAGCTGCTCCGACTTCATGCCGCGTGAGCCGAAAGGAGGAAAAGACATGCAAGCGTATGAAAGAGTAAAAAATGCCCGCAGTCCCAAACGGGCGGGCGGCGCCTATTATATTTCCCACATGATCGATTCTTTTACCGAGCTTCACGGCGACCGCCGCTTTTCGGATGACGGAGCGATCATCGGCGGCATCGGTTATCTGGACGGAACGCCCGTGACGGTCATTGCCATGGAACGCGGCGCAAGCTTCGAAGACCGCATGAAGCGAAATTTCGGCTGTCCCAATCCCGAAGGATATCGAAAGGCGCTTCGTCTCATGAAGCAGGCGGAAAAATTCCACCGTCCGATCCTCTGCATTATTAACAGCCCCGGGGCTTATTGCGGAATCGGTGCGGAGGAGCGCGGACAAGGACTTGCCATTGCCGAAAACCTTTATGAAATGAGCACGCTGAAAACTCCGATCCTCTCGGTCGTATGCGGCGAAGGCGGAAGCGGCGGCGCACTGGCGCTTTCGGTTGCCGATGAAATTATCATGCTCGAAAACGCCGTATATTCGGTCATTTCCCCTGAGGGGTGCGCCAGCATTCTATGGAAGGACGCTTCCAAAGCCGATGAAGCGGCGGAGGTCTTGCGGCTTACCGCAGATGATCTTCACAAGTTCGGCATGGTCGACTGTGTGATCCGCGAAAACGAAAAGCCACAGGAAAGGATCGACGCCGAATTGAAGTCTGAGTTGAAAAAGCGCATTGCGGAGCTGAAAAAATCGGATGTTGAGACACTTCTCAACAACCGTTACAACAAATTCCGAAAGATCGGACAGATATGAAAAAGCAGAGGCTTTGCCTCTGCTTTTTTATGCTTTCGCGGCTACTCTGCCGCGTCTTCCTTGTTGTCGGTGTCGGGTGTTGATTCCGCATTTTCCTCAGACATATCGGAAAGCTTATTCCGTAAAAAATGTAAGCCCGCACTTTTCTCACGGATCTCCTGTTGGAAGCTACTGTTAAGCTTTTGAAGACTTTCGCACAAAGCATCGATATCGGCGATATACGCGTCGACACGCAAAAGCTCACTGTGAATTCTTTCATTGTTCTCGGAGATCTTTTGGTTATAGTCGTTCTGTGCCTGTGTTTTCAGTTCATCGGCAAACTTTTTCGCTTCAATCAGAATATCGGCAAGCTCGCCCTGTTCTTTTTCTTGATCCTTTTTGGCGCTTCTCATCTCCGACGCGAGGCGTTCTTGCGTATCAAGGCGGACGGAAAGCACCTTACAGCGCTGTTCCAGCTCCTCTTTTTCGGTATCGAGACGGTTCTTTTCCTCCGAAAGAGCGGAGTTTTTCTCTTTTACGTCCGCGAGCGCCCTTTGAAGATCGGCGCATTCTTGCCGCAGACTTGTGTTTTCATCCGTGAGAAACCCGACTTTTGCTTTAATTTCATCGTCCACACGTTCTATGTAGTCGCGGACGCTGCTTTCGGTATATCCAAACAGACCTTTCTTCAATCGCGGTAATTTCATGCTCTCTCTCCTTTCGAATTTCTCTTACGTGCAAGTATGGAAAACAAATGCTTTCGGTCAAACAGTATAACACAAATTGCGATCGGAATCAAGGCCCCGACCGAAGAAATACAAGCGATTATCACCCATGACGTCAAATCTTGTACGGTTGACGGGATGAAACGATGCAGCCCGAACGATATGCCGGCTGCGGCGATGCCGTACAGCAGGATCTCTTTAAAAAACAAATGCAGCGGTCGGTGTAAGATCTGTTTGGAAAGATACCACGCCATATAGACGCTGCGCGCTGCCATGGCAATTGCCGTTCCGAGCGCGACGCCGACCATTCCGAGCGGTTTTATCAATGCAAGCGAGATTCCGAGATTTAAGATCACCTCAAGGTAAGCGCCGAATTTTGTTTGCTCATAGTGTCCGGCCGCATAAATCACGCAGTTGTACGGAATGCGGACACAGTAAAACCATTGAGCTGTCACAAGGATTCCCGCGAACAAGGGACGCAGATAGTTAATATCGGTCACATCCTTTGTATAAACGCTGACAAACGGCACGATGAGCAGTGCTTCGGCAACACAAATAAACGTAGCTGCAACCGTATTGGCAAGACGATATGTTTCAAAAGTATACCGCAGCTTGTCTTTTTGATTTGTTGCCAAAAGCTGTCCGATAGAACCCGAGAGCGCATCGGATATGGCAACAAAGAAATTCTCGAGCGTATAAACGACCGAATTGTAGACCGAATACACCGATACCTCTTTTGTCCCATTAAATAAAGAAAGCAATACGATGTCGGTATTTGCATGGACAAAGAAAGCCATATGATGTATCATGGCACTGCTTTTTCGCGGGATCGTACGATTTTCATCATACACTGCTTTCCCGATAGCATAATGCTTCCGAACATACAAGCGAAAAATTAAAGGATTCGAGAGATAAATCAGTGTGCTGATGAGCTTTACCGCATGGATTCCGCACGAAAGCTTGATCGCAATGATACTGACGGCAAGATTCACCAACATCGTGACGATCTGAACCGACTGGATAACGCGGATTTTTTGATCGGCTCGCAGCAAAATGCGGTGCGCCATGGCAAAATAATAATTAAAATAATAGTTACAGGACAAAATCAAAACCATTCCCGCAACGTACGGAAAGTCAAAGTCGGTGCGGATAATGAATTTGACGCAAAGACAAAGAAGCAATACCAGTCCGAAATACACGTACGATATGCGGGCAAAAAACTTTTTTGTGTTAAGAAAAATGTCCGATACGGCTTTTTCGTCCTTTTCCGCAAGCGGTTTATAAAAGCTCGCCATAACAAGCCCGCCCACACCGCTTTCCATCAAAACGGTATAGGTGAGAAACTGTCCGATCGTCTGGAGCATTCCGTTGACATCCGAGCCGAAATAGCGCAGAATGTACCGAGGAAGGATAAGACCGCACGCGGCAGAGGAAATCTGATAAAGTATGGCCACCAGCATATTCGCTTTTGTCTGACCGATCTCGTGTCTTTTTGATTTTTCGATATTGATATTCAAACTCAAGTTTTTTCCTGCTTTCCCGATCGACATGTAAGCCTGTATTTCAAGAAAAACAATCCGTACAGAAGAAAAATATGTTCGGTCTGTAAAAGATACAGCTTATAGCGTATCTTTTGGCTGACTTTTTGTTGACGCATAGTAAACAGCGCTTGATTCAGGCGGGGATTTTGGATATATTCACGTACCTTCTTTATACGTTGATTCAGCGGCAGGTCGGTATTAAACAGCAATTCTTTTCGCACGGCTTCCAAAAGCTGAACCGCCGCATAGCAGTCGATCTGCGTTTTCGAGTAAAAATTACGTGTATCGAATGCATGCTCCAGTTCCGATATCAGAACCGGAAGCTTGGCAAAAAGATGCTTATCGTACATGTTCGTAAGCGATTCCTGCGTTATACAATAAAAATAGAGAAAATCGTTCGGCAGCATGTAAATCTTGTCTGCATCCAAAATACACGGATACGAACAAATCGCATCCTCGCCGTAGTAAATTTTATTATTTGCGTCGGCAAGAGGCTTTTGCAAAATTTCTCTCCGAAAAATTTTGTTGCACAGGCTCGGAGACAGAAGCGGGAGTCCGTTCGCGGGCGAATAAAGCATGAAGGGATAAATCTCTTTTACAAGTTTTGCCTTGTCATATATTCCCTCCCGAGCGCCGGAACACAGCGGAATGGATTTTACTTCGCTTTCCATCATAATTCCGCATATTACAATATCGGGTCTGTATTGTACGATCGGCTTCATCATAATTTCATACATGGAAGGATGGATATAGTCATCACTGTCGATGTAGGAAATATATTCGCCGGAGGCTTGTTCAAAGCCTACCTTACGGGTATGAAGCGGACCGGTATTTTCATTCTTATGAATAGTTTTTATCTTTGGATTTTCTGCCGCATAGGCGTCACAGAGAATGGCACTGCTGTCGGATGATCCGTCGTTTACCAGAATCAACTCGAAATCCGTAAAGGTTTGTGCAAGAATACTGTCAACACATCGTGACAGACTTTTTTCCGCGTTATAAACCGGAACGATAACACTTAATTTCGGCAAAACACAAAGCCCTTTCTTGTTGTTTTTGATTATTGTCGGACGGATACTCGGTTGGACTCCGACGAAGCCGATCGATACTTTTTTACCCGGGCCGGAACACCCGCTGCCACAGCATAGTCGGGAATATGCCCGGTGACGACGGAGCCTGCGGCAATCACAACCCCGTTCCCGATCGATGCCCCGGGTAATATTGTTACGCGGGCTCCGATCCACACGTCGTTTCCGATCGTAACCGGTCGGTACTCGGAAAAGCCCTGTTTGCACATCGGAATATCGGTTCTTGAATAAGCATGATTACGCGTGTAAATGAAACACTCGGGTCCCATCATAACATATTTTCCGATGGTAGTATAAGCGCCGACAACAGAGTTTTTCCCAATACCCGATTCATCACCGATTATCACGTTGCGCGCAAAGTCGGCGTTTCGGTCTATATTTACGTTTTTTCCGCATTGAGGAAGAAGCAGCTTTGCGCAAAATCCGCGTAGGATTTTAGAGCCTCTCCCGAGAAAAAACGTGTCCGACGCGGGAAGATGACGGGCAAAGGATTGATACAGCACTGAACCCAGCAATTGCTTGCAAGTCATTTTCTTGTCTCCTTTGCATGGGCGGCGGATTTCTCCGCCGCTCACGCCTGCGAAATTATTCGTAGTCGTCCAGATTGTTACGACGGTCGCGGAGGGAAAGATCCACATATCCGTTTTCGTCATAAGCACTGGTTGCGCGCAGCATGATATTGTAATACCACTTGCTGCTGTCAAGATCGGTAAAACCGTAGGTCTCTGCCGTTACGGCTTCGCCGTCCGCCGTTTCGAGTTTTGCCTCATCACGGCCGATAATGCGATTGTAGATGGTGCAGAACTCGGCACGGGTGAGCTGTTTGTCGACCAAAAGGTCGCCGTTATCGTCGCCGAGAACGTAGCCTTCGTTGTAGAGGATGTCGGCATACTGTTCATTGGTAAGATCACTCTTGGCGGTAAAGCCGAGACCGAGACAAACAATTCTAAATGCTTCTCCGCGCGTTATAGCAACGTACGGATTTACGTTTTCTCCGGGCTGAACGGTAAATCCACCCTTCGAGTTAATAAACTCGATACCGCTGCGGAACCATTCGTCCTTTGTATCGGGGAAGATCGGATCGTTGGCAGCGTTGTACGAAAAACCGTCCAGTCTGTCGTTTTGCTTTGCAAGGCGATGAACCATCGCCGATACTTCACTGCGCAGAAGGTTGTTTTCGGGCGCCATGGTGGTATCGTTGTAGCCGTAAATGTACGCAAAATCGCTCACAAACGGATCGATTGTCTCATCCTCGCCCTCTTCTTCCTTCGGAAGCTCTTCCGGAGGCACGTAGGTGGGATCATCCGGAGTCGGAATCTCGATCGGTTTCTGGGTCGTCTTTTCCACGATTACGCCATCGATATGCCAGCATTTGGGAAAATCGCTGTCTACAAACTTCAGGACATACCAACGAATTTCATATTTGTCGGTTGTGAATCTGCTCCAATCGACAACCTTTCCGTTGCTTGAAAGAATGTAACCGTTGTCCCCGTAAAGCTCGTACACCTTTGCAAGTATGTTTTCATCTGCAGGTACATCCGTTACCTCCGCCGTAACATCGGCGGAAGACACGCTGCCTTCCTTGTACACGACAGAATAATCGGTTTTGCGCATTATATCGGTCAACAGGCTTTCGTGCAACAGCGGAGTAAAATATGCAGTACTGTGCTGACTTACGTTACCGTATTCATCCATGTGCAAGCCAAAACGCTGAACATAAAACTTCACATCGATGATTTCCGTGTAGGAAGCTGCCGAAACAACCGGAATGCATGCCAAGAGCAAAACCACGCTGAGTGCAATTGCGATAAGCTTCTTCATAGTATCACCTCCTTTCAATTTCATATTAATCCGACGCTTTTGTGTTTGATACACAACGACTCACCTCACTTTGCGTCAAACTGTCTATACAAACCGCCTTTACCGGCTGTATACTTTGGTTGTGCCGCGTTACAAAATTCCGCAGCCGTAAATAGTAGTCCTCGTCCGAATCGGCAATTTCTCCGCATTCGGGCGGTATCTGTTCCTCCGCCGCCGCGTAACGGCAGGTAAGGATCGGCGTCTTTAAGAGCATCGCTTCCCCGATGACCAAAGGAAAACCTTCGTATGCGGAGTAAAGAGCAAACAGATCGGCATTTTGAATATAGGGATACGGATTCTCCTTTTCGCCTTCAAACCGAATGTGATCCGAAATCGAAAGGGATGCCGCCAGCTCTTCGCATTTTATACGGTCGGGACCGTCTCCGACGATATGCCAGCAAAAATTCCGCACTCCGTCGTCGCAGAGGCGCTTGCACAGACGGACGATCCCGTCAATTCGCTTGGTTGCATTATCCGTGCGGGCGACCGTAACGATATGAATTTTTCCGTCTTTCTCGAACGGCAGGTATTCCCCGCTTTTCTTTTCGATATCGTGCTTGCAGAAAACATTGTGCCGTACTGCGGTTTTTTTTGCATATTCGGGCAACAGAAGCAAAAACTTTTTTCGAACGCCCTCAGAAACGCAAACAATCTTGTCGAACGGCGCATAGATTCGGCGGCAATAGTCCTTGTCAAATCCCGACAGGATCGGATCGGTGTGGATCCATGCGACCTTGTACGCCGCGTCGACAAAATCCGACACAAAAAGATTCGTACCTTTGTTGAACGCTCCTGCGGGAACATCCGTGAAATAGGAAACGGCAGCATCGAACTGTTCTTTGTACCGCAGACGCTTAAAACAGCGGCGGTAAAACCTCTCCGAGCCGAAAACGCGCGCATAAGCGGTGATCAGAACGCGAAGCAGAATATCGATCGGCTTTTTGGACGCCCGAACCGCACCGAAGGACTCGGCAGAAAGGCGCAATAGCTTTCCCCCGCTGAGCACCGTCACATCGCGCGGCAGTTCTTTTAAAAGCGAACCGCCCGTAAAAGTGAACAAATGAAGATCATATTCGCCGCTTTCGGAAAGAGTGCAAAGCTGATTTAAAAGAGCCTTCTGCACGCCGCCGACCGAAAAATTCTGGGCGGCAAACAGGACTTTTTTCTTGTTCATGATCTTTCACGCTCCTTTCCGAGAAAAATTCCGTTTATGCCGTTTTTCATCGCGAAGCTGTACAAAAAGATAAAGCAAACGCGAACCGAGCGAGAACCCGAAAAGCGAGACGCACAGCCGCACAAGTCGGACTTTTTTTGTTTTTCCGAAGCGCAAAAGCTCTTTTTGCGCTTCGACGTGCGCCTTGTAACGCCGACGCAATTCTTTCGGCAAAGCGCCGTAAAAGGCAAGCGAGACCGCGTATTGATACGCAAGAAACGAAAGGATTTCGGGCTGCGGAGCTTTTTTTGTCCATTCTTCGATAATGCACAGTTGGTCAAGAAAATTTTTATCGTTTTCAAAAGAACGCCTTGTCCCTTGCGAAATGCGGTAGCAATAACGGCTGCCCGTAAGACAGGCGGCGGACCTTGCGTTTGTAATGACCGCAAGCGTCCAGTCGATATCCTCGCCCGCACGGTCGGTACGAAAAGCGATATGAGCGCTTTTCAAAAATTCACGCCGCAAAATCTTTCCTCCCGTACTTGCGGGGAATTTGGCACAATTCACAAGATGCGCAAGCACCGCGCTCATTGGCTGTCCGTTGATCTTTTCGGGGATCAGCCCCTCCCCCATCGGTTCGGTTTTTCCGTTGGGAAAAAACTTTCGGATGGGATAAAAGATAAGATCACACGGGTTCGCTTCGCAATATTTTCGCGCTGCATCGATAAGACCGTCCTCAACATAGTCGTCCGAATCGACCAAAACGATGTAATCGCCCGCGGCTTTTTGAACGCCGTAATTTCTTGCGGCGCCCGGACCGCGATTTTCTGTATGAAAGGCACGAATGCATTCGTGTTTTGCCGCGTAATCATCACACAACTCGGCACTCACACCGTCGGTCGAACCGTCGTCCACCAACAGAATTTCGCAGTCGGTGCTTTGACGCAAAAGACTCTCAAGGCATTCGGCAAGGTATTTTCCCGTGTTGTACACGGGAACGACAAAGCTGAACGTAATCATGTGTCCGCCTCCTTTGCCGCAGTATCGTCCCGAAAATAAATTGCCTCATATTGCGGCATGACCGCCGAAAGATCGTACCGTTTGGCACGCGAAAGGTTTTCATTTTCCATGCGCTTGCAAAGCGCCGGGTCGGCACAAAGACGCTCGATTCCGTCGGCAAAGCCGTCTGTGTCGTGCGGCGCGTACAAATATCCTCCGACACCCTGCGTTACAAGATCGCGGTTACCGCGAATATCCGAAGCAAGAATCGGCATACCGCATGCCATGGCTTCGATCAGTGCGGACGGAAGACCCTCGCGAAGCGACGGAAAACAAAAGATATCGCACGCCTTTACTATTTCAAAAACATTCGTGCAAAATCCCGGAAGACGGACATGGTCCGAAAGATATAATTCCTTTGCGCAGCGCTCGAGTTCGTCGCGATAAGCGCCGCTGCCGACGATGATATAATAAAGATCGTCGCGCGAAAGCTTTCTCATTGCGCGCAAAATGGTTTTATGATTTTTCAGCTCGCGAAGCTCTCCGACCGAGACAAGAATCTTTGCATCAAGGGGAATTCCGAACGAGCGCCGCACTGCCTCACGATCACAGACCGTTTCGATCGCATCGTTTACGCGAACGCCGATACCGTTTGTGAGAACGAGCTCCTTCGGTCGAAAACTGTGCGCGGCAAGTTCATAATCCTCGCGGTTGATCGTAACGAGCGTGTCGGTCAGCGGAGAGAGAAGCTTCTCTATCGGATAGTAAAGAAGCCACGCCGCTCTTGAGCTACCTTTGAAGAAGTGGAACCCATGCGCGATATAGACAACGCGCGTTCCGTTTTTGCGTGCTTTTCGTGCGGCAAGGCGTCCGAGCGCACCTCCGATCGGCGTGTTGCATTGCACGATATCAAAGTGGTTTTCACGGAGCAGTTTTTTCAGCCTGCGATACGCGGTAATGTTCTGCGGACTTGCGGGATTGCGGGAAAAGGGAATGTCGATGAAATGATCGCAAAACGGAATTTCGGGAACACCGTTTCCGCATCCGCAATCGTTTTTTGCGGCAACATAGGTCTCATATCCCCTGTTGTGAAACATTTCGATGTACGGTAAATGAAACGCACAAATATGTGTTTTGACGACCGTTGCAATAATGAGCACCTTTTTCCGCATAATTTCACCTCAATTCCGTTGGAACAGTATCTCTTTAAAAGTGTCAAACGCCTCACCGGCTTTTCTTTCGATTTCGGGGTCAAGCGAAAATTCGGTACTCTGAAACAAAAAATCCGCCATTTCCGATTCGTTCGGGCGATTGATATCGCTTCCCTTTACGGGATATCCGATATCGGACAGCATGTTTCGCATTTTGTCCCGAAAAAGAATCGGATACAGATCGGTCCGCGTCCTAAGCGCCAAAACCGCACCGTGAAACCGTGCCGAAATGATTTTGGAACAGCGTGAAAAGGCGGAGAATATCTCGCCGTTTGCGCCGTGGCAAACGATCTGTGCTTTGTCGGCGAAGCGCATTTTGTTAAACACGCAAGCACAGGCATAACGATCGTTTTCGCTTCCCGAATCGAGCGCCAAAAGAAGCACCCCTTTTCCCGTTTTTTCGCACCACAAATCGGCGGTTTTTGCCATTGCATCATAGTAACGGCAATTGTCCGCGTCGCCGTCGCGCCGCATAAGCACGATTCCGAGAAGATTCTCCCCTGTTTTCGGCAAAAGAAGGTTTTCGGGAAGCGAAAACAAAAGATCGGGAAACAGCCGCACAGAGCGGCAATGCATTGCGTTCAGCCGTTCAAAGGTCGCCTTGTCGCGGCAGGAAATATACCGAAAACGCCGCAGGCGACGGAAGATCAGCCATTTCCCGAGACGATACGGAATCGGCTCAAGGTTACAGCCGATACAATAATCGGCGTCTTTTTTCCCGCAAAGAAAATTGCGCAGCTCCGCTTTCAGCGCAGAACGGCTGTTTATCATAAAGCCGCTGCCCGTCACCAAAACCGACGGCGTATTCTTCGGTGCTTTTCCGAGCGTTACATTATTTCTTTCGGCAACAAGCGCCGATGCATTTTCGTCTTCGACGAAAAAATGAAATTCGGAAAGCTTTTCGGCTGTGAGCCATTGCATCATATCATCGCCGAAATTTGAATCGAAATAGCCGCGCAGAATAAGATTTTTTTCTTTTTTTATGTTACGCATGATCGATAAAACGGAGCTTCTTTCCGAGCAGTTCAAGCAGAATGCAAAGAATCGCACCGATCATGACCGCCAGCACAACGCTGACAAGATAATAGAAGACCGAGCTTGTCGTTTTGTGCGAAACAACGCCGGAAACGGTCTCGATACTTTGCGACGATTTATAGGTGTTGTAATCCTCCACCGTGCTTTTGGTGATCTCATACAGCTCATTAAAGGAGCGGCAGGTGTCCTTTAGAAGTCTTTCGATCTCGGCATGATGTGCCTTACCGCCTTCGTTATTCGGAAAGCTCTCGAGCGCCTCTGTCAGCAGCTGTGAGTCAACCGTAAGATTCACGCTGTTTGCACTGTAGGTCACATAATCGAGAACCATCTGGTCGTATACCGACTTGCTCTCATCGTAGCGCATGTCGCGGTCGACATCCTGCCGAACCTGATTGCTTTCGTTCTCGCTTGTATTTCCGCCGTTTTCCTCATTCCAGAGGTACGCCTTGTTTTTGTCGGAATACACAAGCATCAATTCCTTCTGCGTTTCGGCTTTCTCGTCGTTCAGACTCTTTTCATAAGCCGCGTCGGTAATGCGGTTATTCAATGTACTGCGCAGAGAATCGGCGTCCTTGGTGATTCCGTATTGTAAAACCATACGCTCGGCGACCGACAGCTGCTGCTCGTTTATGGACTTATATTCGGTAGCAAGATCAAGCGGAGAATAGCCGGTTCGATACGAACGGTAATTGTCGCCGTTCTGTGCGATTTTTATAAGATATTCGATATTCGAGCTGATTTTGTTCCGCAGCATATCGACCGTGTCGTAATAGTCGTATTGCAGAGCGGCGTCTCCCGAAAGCTTGGTTATGTCGTAGCTGTAGGTGTAATTTTCAACGTAAAAAAGGCGATACTGACTGATCACGGCGCTGAGCATGTGCTTTACATAGTCCTTGCCGACGGGCGAAGTATATTTCACCGAGTAATAGACGGTGCTTTCCTTTTCGGTCTCGTTCATCGAATAATCGGAAAATTTTTCGATCCACGAGGAATATTTTTCCTGCTCCGCCGTCGGCGTGATGGGGGTTACCACAATATTGCGGCGTACGCTTTCGGCGTTGACGTTTTGCAGTTCCAAAGCTTCGATGGCATTTTTGACAACGATCGGGCTGTTGATCTCATAAGGGTTAACGGTAAGCCCGTTTTCGGTAAATCCGTCTGCGGCGGAATCTCCGATATACTTAATAATGATCTCTGCCGTGTAGCTTTCGGTAAGCTTTAATGCGAAGAAGCAAAGGAGAAGCGAGAGAGCAATCAGGATCGAAAAGATTTTTTTGTGCCGAATAAAGCTTTTTAAAAGATCATTCACCGACATTGCCCGTTCCCTCCTCTTCTTCCGATTCATCCGTGTCTTCAAAGCCGCGATCGGCACGCTTTTTTACATAACGCAAAAGACTGATGAACCAGCCGATCGCATACAGCGCACAGCCGAACAAAATGATATTCTTGATCACCGCAACGGCAGAGGCAACAAGCCCGTGGCCGCGGCTGACGGGGCTTATGTACACTTCCTCATAGGAATTATCGCGGATATATTCGCGGTTGACCTCACGGGCGTTTTCGGAGAGCGTCGAAATTTTTCCGATGATGGCTTCGCTCTTTTCCTCGGCGGCGCGCAGCGCCTCCTCGTTATCGTCCGCCGAACCAAATTGTTCGAGAAGATAGCGATAATAATGGGCGCTGTTTTCCTCTTGATTGCCGGCAAGGCGCGCGCGGTCGGCGTATTCGGTGAGATAATCGATTCCGATTTTGGTTCGGTTCATATAAAATTTGTTTTCGGAATCAAGCGCAGGAATGAAGACAACCTTTGTGACCTGCGGATCGTAAAGGGCAAGACCGTTCATGGCGGAGTTGTATTCGCCGATACTGCGGCTGTACTGCTCTTCGTGCGCATTTTTCACATATTCAAGCTGCTTTAAAAGGCGGCTTCTGTCGTTTGTAACGCCGCGTTGAATGATATAGGCTTTGTAGGCTTCTATATCGTTTTCGGAAATGCGCAAAGCTTCCGAATTCAGATCGCCGAAGCTTATCTTTTCGGCTGTGACGTAGCGGACGTCTTCGTCGTAGCGAGCCGACAAAAAGCGGCTCAGACGATTGAGAATATTGGACATTTCGGTCACACGGTTGAAGTGATCGAGCGAGCGCGTCTTTGTCCAGTCGATCTCGAAAAAGCTGTCGGACAGAATATACTTGTCCTCGTAGTATTCTTTATAACTGTCGGCAACGGCTTGCAGAACAGTTTCCTTGGCGGGCAAACCGAACTGCACGGCAACAGTGCGAAACGGAGCGAGACGCCCTTCGGATTTTACCGCATCGGAAATGACCGAGTAGCTGAGCGTATAGCGGCTCGGAAAATACGAATATGTATCGTTGCCGTCCAAAACATTTTTTTCGATCGCATTGAAGCTTCCGTCCGAGGTCATACCCGCTACGGAAATATGCTTTGTCAGCGTTTCGACATCGACCTTGCCGTCAAGCTTTTCACAGGCGCGGCTTAAAACCTCCTCACTCATCAGCTCGTATATATCAAAGGGAGAGCCGTCGGGATTGCATCCTTTCGCGATCTCGGAAAAGGTCATTGATATTGTCATGCTGGACATGTTCAGGTTAATGGCGACCACATAGAGGATAGCCAAAACGGTTACGGCAAAAAGGCAGATCAGCGAATAGCCGAAGCTCGATTTCGGAGCGGGAATGATCGAGGTCTCTCCCTTGCCGCTCTTTTTGCTTTTATCGGATCCGTCGTTGTTTTCGCCGCGCAGATCCTCCAAGAGACGGTCGAGATCGGGATGATCATACAGTGCGGTTTTCTTTTTCATTCGATATCGCACCTCCTTCTTTGTTATTTTCGGCATTTGCCTTTGCCATAGAAAATGCGGCAAAGATCAAAAGATTCCAAAAGGATTTGATACTGGGGTTGATTGTCAGCGTCATGGCAAGGGTCAGCATGCCGATCATGGCGGCGGAGACGTGTGGGCGCTGCTTTAGATTGCGAAAGATCACAGAGAGTGACAAAAGGCAAAAAAGTAAAAATCCGAAGACTCCCTGATTGTAAAGCGTCTGGATAAAATGATTGTGTGCGACGACCTGTTCAAGCCTTCCGTTGATCATCATTTCGTGATGAACAAAAATACCTCTGCCGCAAAAAAGCTCCCAGGTCGATTCGCGGATGGTTTTCAGCATAGAGATCCATATATCGCCGCGTGCGCTTCCGCGCGATTCAAGAAGCGCCTGTATGCTGAAGCGTTCGGCGACCGATGCGGGAAGAAGCGGAAGAACGACCGTCCAAAACAGCGCCGCGGCGGCAATAAGTCCTGCGATACCGCAAAGTCGTTGCAAAATGCTTTTTGCCCGAATGAACATATAACTTGCCATAATGACCGCCATGGCGATAAGCCCGCCGCGCGAACCGGAGGAAAGAACGGAATAAGCGCCGAGCAGAATCAGAACAAAGCAGAGCGGCGCATAATTTTTTCTTTCGGCGATTTTTTTCATGGCAACCGCCATCGGATAGAAAAAGAAACTGGTAAAATAGTTCGGGTCGCTTGTCGCGCCCATGACCGTCATGGTGTTGCGCCCGCCGTACCAGCTTCCCGTTGAGAAGCCGAGAAAGATCATTATGACCAAAAGAGCCAACTGGGAAAGATCGAAGATTTCTTCTTCGCGGCGCGTGTATTTGCGCATCGAAATAAGAAAGATCAAGGCGACCGTTTCGATGTATCCGCGCACGTACATAACAGCGACCGAGCTTGAGTCGGCATAAAGCGTTGCGACACAGCTCAAAAGAAACAACGCCAAAAACAAGTGAACGCTGTTCAGCTCAAGCTTTTCCCGATAAAAGAACAAAGCCGCGAGAAAAAACGCCGCGATCGGAATGGTGATCAGGCGGAGAAAAGAACTGCCCGCTTCGTTGGTGGCAATGGTCAAAGGAAGCGCCATGAAATAAAGACAGGCGAGGATACAGGCAAGACCGACATCGGGAAAAATGTGACCGTTAAAAACACGGTCTGCAAGACGTGAAAACGACGAATCCGAATTGTGTGAAACGGTCAAGTTTTTTCCTCCTCTCTTTATCGGTCATGATTGAATAAAAATGAATCCTTACCCCTTTTGAATCGAATTTGTTTCTGACGTTTTCTCCGAACTCGGCGAAGAACCGATACTGTCCCGAGCCGATTCCTCCGTCACACCTTCGGTCGATTCTTTTATAAACATGATATAAACCGTCTGAACCAAAAGCTTTAAGTCGAGCCACGGAGAGAATTCGGAAATATAAAGGCTGTCCAAAAGCACTTTGTCGGAGGCTTTTGTGTTGTATTTCCCGTGGATCTGCGCATAGCCCGTAAGCCCGGCCTTGACCGAATAACGCACATCGTAGTTCTTCACGATGCGACTGTATTCGTCGGCAAAAATCGGGCGCTCGGGACGCGGACCGACCAGCGACATATCGCCTTTTAAAATATTCCAAAGTTGCGGAAGCTCATCCAGTCGGCAGGTGCGAAGAATTTTGCCCGCGCGTGTTATGCGATCGTCATGCTCTGTCGCAAGGCGCGCACCGTTCTTTTCCGCGTCCGCTAGCATAGTGCGGAATTTTACGATGCGAAAACGACGCTTGCCGCGCGTGTAACGCTCCTGCAAATAGAAGACGGGGCCTTTCGAATCAAGCTTTATCATAAGTGCACAGACGAGAAAGACGGGCAACAGCACGACCAGTCCCAAAAAGGACATAAGAAAATCAAATCCGCGTTTCAGAATGCGCTCGGGCAGACTCATGCGAATGGATTTCAGGCGGATGACGGGGGTGTCGCCCACATGATCGATCTTAGCGTGCATAAACGAAAGAGCTTTGATCGTCGGAATGATCTTTACCGCTTTTCCCGCACTCAGCGCGCGCAGAATGTAAGAATCGCGCACCGCATTCGAAGCGTTTCCGACAATGAGCAAAATATCACTGCGATCGATCGCCGCACCGACGCGCTCGGGTTCTTCGACATTGCCGGTCAAAAGCGTTTCGACGCTTTTGTAATCCGCAAGACTTGCCGTGAGCTTTTCCAAAAAGCGGTCGGGACACTCGAGGGAATACAGTATTAATACCGATATATTCCTTCTCTGCTTGAGAAGCAGTCGATTTAAGAAGAGCCTTCCCGCCATCATAAAACCGTAGGAAAGAGCAAAAAACAAAAGACATTCGGGTACGGTCGGAACAAAAACGCCGAAGCCCGCAAGAACGAGACCGATAAGCACATAGATAAGCGATGCGAAGAAAAAAGTAACGATGAGCATAACGGGCAAACGCTTTTTCTGCATGCGATAAGAGCTTACGTCATCGTACGCCTCCAGCATATGCAGAATCAGCAGTACGGCGGCAAGAAATACTCCGTAGGAGATAAATCCCTGCTTCGGCAGAGCGAACAGCGCGGTCGTAATAAGATAACCGAGCGTGACCGATACGGAATCGGTCACAAGTCCTAAATGTCTGTCTGCTCTCAGCTTCTTTTGCCGCTCCATGATATTGCCCCCCAACAACCGATTCCGACGAGATTCCAAACGGTGTTCGTATATGTTTCGGCTCGCCGTCTGAGAAAGAATTAAAGCAAAAAGTAAAAATGAAAACAAAAAAAGCCCGCTTTGAATGAAAAATCCATTCAAACGGACCGGTTGCGCCACTCGCTCGACAGTGTGCAGGCGCCCAAATACGCACACTGCTTCAAAGCATTCCGATATTCAATTTGCTCATATTTCCATCCATATTTTACCCTACAAATGCTGATTTGTCAAGGTTTTTTCCTTGTTTCAACAATTTATTTACATTTTTTACCATTTTTCGGAATATTTTGTGTTTATCGCAAAAAGACGGCGGGCAAAAGCCCGCTGTCTGCGCAAGGGACGTCGAAAGCCGAAAAAGGGAGAATCGTCTTTCGGCGGCCGAGTCAAACTGCTGTCGCGCTTTCGTAATCGTACAAAATCTTTTTCATATCTTCCGCGCATGCGGGATCCTCCGAAAACGCCTTTGCGATGTCCAAGATCGAAAGGTCGTACCGCACGTCATATTCGCCGTAAACCGTATATTCGATTCCGTTTTCGATGTAAACGGCATACGGCCGAACGGTGAAACGGCGGTCGTATTTCGCAGGCGGCGTTCCGATGATGCATGCCGTATACGAAACCGACGAGTCGGAAAGGGTGAAATAGCGGAAGTCTTCGCCTGACGTCTTTTTTTACACAACGCCGACGCGGTCGGTGGAAAGGGTCGTATTCTCCCCTTCCGCCATTGCGGTCGGAATCACTACGGCGCCGAAATCGGTGAAGAGATTTTCCGCGCCGTCGCGGTTCATCAATAAGGTCAGGATGAAGCGAAGCCCCTGCGTCCCCGAAAGGCGTATCTGAACTCCGTCGTTTATCAAAATATCCTTTGCAATCACCGACGGCGTGTAGGTATAAACTCCGTTTTCGATGTTTTCTCCGATGAGCGTGTCCGCCGTGAGGAAACCGTAAAGGCTTCCGCCGTAGGTCGGCTGCAGAATAAAGTGACGATAGCCGACGTTCTCTGTGTGTGACGGGTCATTTTCTGGAAGGAACGGTAGATGTTTGCCGTTTTGAAGTTATACGTTGCGGCATAGGCAAAGCTCTGTGCGTCGCCCGTCCAGTTGTTTTTCTCGCGGGTCGGACAGTCGGTTATCGCGCCGACAAAGTTCGACTCTTGCGAACGGATCGTGTTTTCATAGAATCGGTTGAGAAGCATGTTCGAGGAAGAGAAGCTGCCCGAACGCGCGTTGTCGGTCGAGAGAAGCAGCGCCGTTATGTCGCCGAAGGGCAGCGGATTGGAAAGTCCCGATATTTCGACATACTGGAAGCTGTGATATACTAACGAGACAGTTATTTTGACGCAAAAGCAAAAAAGAGGAAGGACCGTAAGGTTCTTCCTCTTTTAATTCTTATTTTTTGTTTTGCTTATCCGTGCAAAAGGGCTTCTCTTTCCGCATCGCTCATCGAAAAATCAGCAAAGAGCAGTATTTCGGAAAGGCGGCTCGGCTTGTCCGAGCTTGCCAGTGCAAAACAGGAAAGGCGGCTGTCGCAGAATAAAGCGGCAAGAACGGCGGCGGAGCACGGAACGCCCCTGTCTTTACTGAATTTTTCAAGTCGCGAAAACAGCGCCCGATTGTATTCGTTCGCATAAGCGTTTCGAACCGAGTCCGAAAGAGCCGTTTCTCCCCCTTTTCCCATCAAGGAAAAATAGCCGCGCGCCTGCGAGGAAAAAGCAAAGACCTGCATTTTTGCCTGCACGTATTCTTCGTACTCTTTTTCATCGAGAACGTGAATATCGGGCGTGACCGACGGCGGATTTACGCGGGCTATGCTGTACTGCACCTGACTTAATTTTATTTTATGAAGACCGTGCGCCTGTGCATATTCGTTTGCTTCGCAGATCCGTTTGAAGCGCCAGTTGGAAACACCGATCGCACGGGCTTTTCCGCTCGACAGAATTTCATTCAGAATTTCGCAAAGTGCTCCCGCCGGGATCTTTTCGTCGTCCTTGTGAAGCCAGTAAAGGTCGACATAGTCGGTGCCGAGACTGCGAAGACTTCCTTCGAGATCCGAAAGTATTTCTTCTTTGGACAGTCGTGAAATGTCCATATGCGCGGTATCGGGGTGTCCTCCTTTTGTCGACAGGATTACCTTATCCCGGTTTCCGCGTTCTTTTACCCACGCGCCGATTGTTTTCTCGCTTGCACTTTTTGTTTCGCATTTCCAATCGGCATAAACATGCGCCGTGTCGAGAAGATTTCCTCCGCCGTCCAGAAACATGTCCATGAGACGAAAGGCGTCCTCCTTCGGAATATCACTTCCGAAACGGTCGGTGCCCAAAACGATCTTACCGGCACAAAGCTCTGTGCCTTCTATTTTCGCATATTGCATAATGCCTCCGAAAGAAGCGGAGCTGTCCTCGGACAGCTCCGCAAAAACACATAATTAAACTCTTTCTACGATAAAGATCATGCCGTCGTCTTTAAGACCGCTGTAAACCGTTTCAATGTTATCCATCGAAATGGTCATGGCTTTGCCGCGGAAGCGTCCGTAGCAGCCTTCGGTCTGAACGTAGATATTGTTGCGATAAACCTCGGGAGTGTTGGAAGGCGTATCCATAACATAGCCCGCGCAGCGGTCAATGACGTTGTATTCGCACAAAAGATTCTCGTTCTTTCCGTTGGATACCGAGCCGCAATAGAGACGTGCGGACTTCTGACGGTCGGTGACGATCGAACCCCAGCCGTAACCGCCGTTGCGAAGAACGTTGTAACGTGCGGTATAATTGGTCATAGTGCTCTTTTTGCCGTCGCCCGTGTTATAGAACTCGATTCCCCAGTGAAGATATTCCATGAGGTTGCCGGTGTAGTTGATATCGTTCATGGTCCTAGGTTCGGTCGAGGAATACTGGTGCGTGACGGCGGTATCGTAGATCTGATACATCCAGTTGTTCGAAACATAGTAGCCGTCGCAGCTGCCGAAAATCTCAACTGCGTTGCCGTACTGGGTCGTCGTCATTCCGTAGTCTCCGAGCAGCGAGCCGCCGATCCACGAGAAGGTGCAGTTGGTAACGGTAAGATTCTTTGTCGAGCCGTATCCTATGCCGTGTGCGCCGTCGTATTTGAGGCTGAGGTTATCGATAACAACATTCTGGGCGCCGCCGGAAATGATATTGGTACGAGTTCCGATCTCAATGGACTTGAAGCGCGTACCGGGGTTTCCGCTTGCACTGTAGAAGTAAAGGTCGTCGGCGCAGGAGAAAAACTCAAGGTCGTTCTTAAGATCGGCATAAGTCGAAACGTTGAGGGTAAGAATGCGGTTTTTGCCGTAAAGGGCGTCGTAATTGCCGTCGGCACGGATATCATGATCAAGCGCTATAATGCCGACGTTGTTCAGTTTTACCGTGCAGCGATAAACATTCTTTACGTCGGTCTCTTCCCATAATTCGGGAGAAGCGTAATCGCGGCGCGAGCCCACGATGATCGGCTTTTGACCTTCGCCGTACGAGCCGTAGATCATGCCCGCGTTGGGGCGAATGTTGCCGCGGTAAACACCGCCGCGCTCAAAAAGAACCGAAGTGCCCGCTTTGGGGAAGCGAATCTTGGCGGTCAGTCCCGCGATGGTCTTGACAGCCGTTTCGGGTGTTTTTCCGTCGTTATCGTCGTTTCCGTGAAGCTCGGAAACATACCATTTTGTTCCGGTCATTTTGTCGGAGTAATACTCCTCGGTATTTTTTGTGCCGAGAATGTCCTTCTTCATCTGATCGGAAACGGTATCGATGCCGATGCGGATCGCGTCGGGAGAAAGCTTTTTGGACTGTTCGTACAGCGAGGTAAGATAACCCTGTGCGTCGGTTCCGGAAAGTTTATACTGTGTATCCCCTTCCTTCAGCGTCCACGCGCCCGCATCCTTTGCGGAAGAAGCGGCAACGATCTGATTCTTGCCCCAATGTCCTTCAACATCACCGAAAGTGCTTGCGGTATTATCGTTCGGGATACGTCCGATAAAGCGGTTGATCACGGTCACGGTCTCGGCACGGGTGATGGGATTGTCGGGCTTGAAAGTTCCGTCCTCGTAGCCCGCAACGATACCCTCGCTGATCGAATACATCACAGCATCATAAAACGATTTGCTTGCCGGAACATCCGAAACATGTACAAATTTTGCGTTTTTGCGCACGTGATCGGCAATGTTGTATACGATGGTAACAAGCTCGGCGCGGGTAATCTTTTCGTCGGCGTTGAAACTGTCTTTCCAAAGTCCCAAAGCGCTGTAGTTTTCGAGGGTGGCAACATAGTTTGCATACCATGCGTCGGCGGGAACGTCGGCAAAAGATACCGTTCCCAAAACCGTGTTTTCGGGGTTGATGAGCGAAGCAATGATTTTGCACGCTTCGGCGCGGGTCACATTGTTCTGCGGACGGAAAGTTCCGTCGGGATAACCCGTAATATACGCCGTAGAGAGTGCGGTGAAGTCAAAACGCATATTAAAAACAGGGACAAAATCGACATCCGCACCGTTGCGAAGAACATACTCGTCCCCGACCTTGTACTCGATCTCGGTTGCAGCATCCTTCCACTTGTAAAAAGCACTGTTTGCGGGAAGATTTTTCTCATCGTATGCGGGCAGCGTGATTATATCGAGATCTTTGTTCGAAAGTGTTGCTTGAACATTCGAATCCGAAATATTTTCATCGCTGTGAAAACGTACGGTACGTTGTTTGAGAGCCTGCGCATTGTCAGGATCCCAACTTTGGAAAGTTACATCGCTGATATACAACGTATCGTTCATGCCGAGATCTTTGGTGAGCGGAAACATCTTATACTGGTGCAGATAGTATTCGGTTTTGGAATACTGCTTCTGAACAGTGGCATAGGTTTTGTTTTCGACAAGCGGAATAACGAGCGTATCCCACTTGTTCGCAACGATGGTATTGCGTGACGGAATGCCGGACCAAAAAACGGAGGTCTTGTCGGCAAGATCTGTCGAGGGAACCATCGCGCCCTGTACCCAACGCATATCGGCGCCGACCAAGGCGGGCTCGGCGTCATCGCTTTTGTAATAGTAATCGATGAGAGCGTAATTTGCCGTGTCAAAGGGAACCATTGCCCCGTTTGTGTCGTACATGACGTCCCAGTTGTACAGGTTGAAATCAAGGTTTGTCTTGACCCCGCCCGTGCGCTTGAAAGTGCGGACATTTCTTCCGTCAAAAATCGTAAGTCCGCTTTCATAACCGATCGGCGAGCCTTCAAATGCTCTCATCACGGTAATGCTCAGCACATTTTTTCCGACGCGCCCCTTCAAACCGGGCTCGGCGGAAGTCGGAAGTACCGTTGCCGCGACCAACGTTGCGGTGCACAAAACGGCACTCAAGATTTTTTTCATCATCTGTTCAAAATCCTCCTTGCAGAACTATGCTTTCAAGTATAGCATACAGGACATTTTATTGCAACCGTTATTTGTTTCTTTGAAACAAATTTGTCGGATGTAAACAAAGAATCCGCCCTTGATTTGGCAAAAATTACTCCGTCTCCGTTTTTTCAACTACGGCAGCGGGATATCGGTGTAACCGTACTATCGTGGCAATCGCCTGTTCGACCGTATATATGCCTTTCGGTGAAAAATTATACTCCGAAACACCGTTCATTATGTTATAGACCGCCATTGCCGCAACCGGCACGATCGCCCATGAGGATATGTGTTCCGAATCCCGGTACAAAGCGTCGTTTTGCGGTTCGTGAATACCGCATTTGCGATAAAGAGCAAGACGGTAAAGGATTGTTGCCGCTTCTTCGCGGGTGATGGTTCGTTCCGGCGCAAACAGACCGTCTCCGACGCCGTTTACTACGCCGACAGCGGAAAGCGCTCGCACCGACGGATCCTCGCAATCCGAAAATTCGGCGGCAGTATCGGGGTTTTCCGCGATATGCTCGTTGAGAAGATTCGGGATTCCCTCCAACGTTCCGACCGATGCATTTCGATCAACACAAAGAAGCTGAGCGGCAAGCTTACAGAATTGCAGACGGGTAACGGCATTTTTATAATGGGCAAAATCAAAGGTGAGTTCCATCGGTAAGAGATTCAATGCCGCCGCTTTTTCGATCTCGCTTTTTGCCCATTCACTGCTTCCGGAGAGATTCAGACATTTATTTGTCGGAATCACGATCGAATCGGAATCGGTTTTGCTCCGTCTGTTCTCGGTATAATTTTCGATTATATCCCGATCCATTGTATAAATGGAATTTCGCCCGGTTCCTCTTGCCGGACTGTACCAAACATAACTTTGTTTTGTACCGTCCGCGTCTTCGTATTTTCCATAAGTTCCGGCGACGTAAGCTCCCATGCCCGTTACGGCGAGGACACGGCTTCTGCCCGCATCGTACAACAAGAAGTAATGATCGTCAATGGCAAATGAATTTTGCGGATCCGCCGTCGTAACGTTACGTTCGCAGGAAAAATTCCAAAGAGCTTGCGTGAAACGATCGATCCCCTCTTTACCGAGGTCGGCGCAGGTTCCGTCGCGGAAAATAACGGTAATGCCCGCAACTTCGGAGGGCTTATCGAAAGGAGTTCCTTCGTAAAAACTTTGGTAGCTTTTATACGTTTTCACCGATTCGATATCGGTAAGGTCGGGCAAATGCAGTTTTCGTGTGCGATTTACACCTTCCTCATCCGTATAAGAATAAGTAACGGTGTCGTTTCCGCCGAGGCGGTACAGCTTCTCATCGAGAGGCAGCAGTATGTTTCCCTCAAAATCCGTGATGCCGCTTTTGTTACGCTCTTTGTTTTCAAATACAATATATTTTCCGTCGGTAAGGCAGTGCGGCGTTTCGAAAAGGTACGGAAGGATCATTTTATTCGTTTCCATGTCGTAAATCGCATATTTGTCGCCGCTTTCCAACATGTAATACTGCTTGTAAGCGCCATGGAAGTTGTAGGTTTGAAGCGGATATGAGTTGGTTACGAAGCGTCCGCCGTTGTAATTTTCAAGATTGATCTCATTGAGATCGATGTCCAAATATTTCTTCTTTCCCGCTTGGGTCACGATCGCATAGGAATGCGGAAACGGCTCATAGTTCAGGTTAAATGTCTTTTGTACGGAGTCATAAATAAAATCGGTCAAAAGATTGCCGTTTCGGTCTATCACGGCATATTTTGAGCCGCGGCGAAGAAACAGCTTGTCCTTGCGCTGCATTTCATACAGTTGAATATATCCGACCGTTTCGAAAAGAAGCGTTCGGCTCGGATAATCATATAAGAAAAATTCGCCGTCTTTTCCGTCCTCCGATTGGGGTTTATAAACGGCATATACGTCGCCCTCCGGCGGGACAATCTCATACCCGTCCGAAGCGACGCACAAAATGCTTCCATCAAGGTCAAACAATACTTTGCTTCCGTCGGTACGAATACCGTACGGATATCCCGAAAAGTCGGAAAGCATCGTTAAATTCGCTTCCAGCACATTTCCCTGCCCGTCCAAAAGGCTGAAACTGCCGTCCGCTTCCTCGCGGCTGAACATACCCGAAATTTCCTGCATATACGCCGAAACCGACAGCGGCGTCGACAGCATAAGTGTTGCGATCAGCGTACACAGAAAACGCTTGATTTTTGATTTCCTCATGATTTCTCCTCCTTTTTTATGTTGCCGCGACTTTTCGCGCCGACGAAATTGCCCGATCCCGGTACAAATAAGACGAAAATAATGGAGATTTGTTCCTTTTTTCATTATATACTTTCGTTTCCCAATAATCAAGCAATCCGAAAAAACTTTTCTGCCTTTTTTCGGAAAAATCGTAAAAACCCCTTGACAAATCCTCTCGGTTCTGCTAAAATAGTACCTGTTGTCGGACAGCCGTCCTGCCCGGCAGATCATACATGGACAGGTATCGAAGTGGTCATAACGGCCCTGACTCGAAATCAGGTAGTCGCGCAAGCGGCTCGTGGGTTCGAATCCCACCCTGTCCGCCAATTACAAGGTTTTTGTTACGAGCAAAAACCTTGTTTTTTTATGAGATCCCTCAAAAAGTTCCCTCACGGGCACCTTGCAAGGCTTACGGCTCCTGATAATGCGGACAACGACGATATCGGTTCTCGGTATTTTGGTCAAAATGTTGCAATATCGCACGGAATCGACGGCTTTGCCTTCAAAAAGCGATCTTGTGTTCGAACCCATCAAAAAAACCGTATTGTATATTCGAACACACTATGCCGAAAACCGACCCTCGATCTGCTTTCCAAAATCGCTTTGATCGACAAATACCGTCTTTCGCTATACGGGGCTAACGGTCATGCAACACGCCAATCAATATCGCTGAGAAGCGGCAAAAGGTTTTTTACGCGGATGTTCAAAAAATACACGGAAAAAATGCCGTCCGATTATAAAAATCTCAATGAAACCGAAATTCTTTGCCTGTTACGGGCGTCCTTTTGCGGGCATCCGGCTACGGGTGCCTTTTTTGCCGACTTTTTTCTTCATGAGCCGCGCGCACATTCGGTGCCGTCAAAACAGGATTAAAAAAACAAAGCGTCCGCCAAATGCGGACGCTTTAATTTGTCGTCACCCGTTTTCATTTTTAAAACAAAGGGGAAAATATTCGATTGCCGTCGAAAGATCGGTATATCGTATCCTATATTTTTTCCGCCGCCCGAAAAAAGGGGGAGAAAATCGAACGGCGGAAAAAGGTTCGTCTATCGGAAGATGCAAGCACCTTCCGATGTATAAGCTGTCTTTGTGTGCCGCCGTTTTTTCGATACAGTCGGATACTCAGCCGAAAACGCCGAGTCACTGACGAAAAAACTCTGCGGCACTTCGTTATTTTATCTCAGTCTTTCTTTCGAATCATCACAACAACGGCTTCTTTGTCGCCCCAATTCTTGCGGATATTCTCTGCAAAATCCGTGTTACATTCCGTAACCGTTCCGCGCAAATCACCGAGCCGACCGCCCTCATACTGGATATACAGGTTGCGTTTTTGAACCTCCTTTGCATTGGTCGGGAGATTCAAAAGTTGTCCTGCACTGCGATCGAAAATGTTGTATTCGGTAAGTTCGTCAAAATTGTCGGACAGAGAATGACAGCAATAGCCTTGCGAGCGCTCCGCTCGGTTTTTGCTGACCGATCCCCAGCCGTATCCCGTATTGCGTACAACATTATAAGCAATATGAACATCCGAGGTCGTGACGATAAAAGAACTTCCGTCGCGATAGGGAGCGTTATAGAACTCAATACCCCAATGGCAATATTCAATCAGGTTTCCGAGATAACGGATATTTTTCTGTGCGCGGTCGTTGGTCCCGGTAGAACACTGATGCGTCACACCCGTATCATAAACCTGATAAAACCAACAGTTTTCAACAAAATAACCGTCACAGGTTGTCGTTTCCACGCCGTTGCCGTAACAAGTGGAGGAACCGTTCTCATTAAAATACAGAACCGATCCGCCGAGCCAGGAGAAAATACAGTTGGTAACACGCAAATTGCGGGCATTGTATACGCCGATGGCATGAGCGCCGGTAAATTTAAAGGAGATATTATCCACACGGCAATTTTGCGGCTCACCGCGCAAAATGTTCACTCTCTCGCCGATTTCGATTGATTTAAAACGCGATCCGGGGTTTCCTTCGGTCGAATAGAGATAAAGCGGTGCCGGACTTGTAAGACCCGCTTCCCGCAGATCCGAGAAGAACTGAAGGTCTTTGTACATACTTTGAAGTCCCATAAAACCGTCGGTATTATAGTTGCGGATAATACCGTACTTTTCATTATAAGTCTCATCACTGCTACAAAACAGATCGTGGTCAAAGCCGATTACACCGACGTTGGTAAGAAGTTCGGTACATTTCCAAACATTCGGATACTCGGTCTCAACCCAAAGCGACGGGTCGGCATAATTGCGTTTCGACTGAACCCACACGGGTTTGGGTCCCTCGCCGTAAGCACCGTAGTTCACGTTTTGCATAACCGTAACGGTGCCGCGGTAAACTCCGCCGCGTTCCAGCAAAATGTTTGCATTTCTGAGAAAACGAATCGACGTAAGACGTTCAATCGTCTTAAACGGTTTTTCGGGCGAAAGACCGTCGTTGTCGTCGTTTCCGTGTTTTTCGGAAATATAATAGGTCGTTTTGTATGCCGAAAGGTCAAGGCCGTTTTCGGAGTTCAAAACACGCTGTTTCATCTTTTCGGAAAGGACGTCGACCGCCTTGCCGATCTCCTCGCCGTTTAATGAGGAACTTTGTTCATACAGTCCTTTTATGTATTCCTCGGGCGTCGATCCTTTCAGCACAAAGGAAGAATTGTCGTTCTTTTCCGTCCATTCGACGTTTTCTTTGCCGCAAGCAGCCAATACTTGTGCTCTTGCCCAATGTGTTTCGACGTCGGAAAAAGTCTTTCCGTCGGTATTGCCCGTCGGAACACGGTTCAAAAGTCGATTGATCATGGTAACTACCTCCGCGCGGGTGATATTCCCCATCGGACGGAAAGTTCCGTCGTCGTAACCGGCAATAAGCCCCGCATCGACCGCTCCGTAGATGGCGGCCGCATATTGTGTGTTATTGTTGACATCCGAAAGCATGCGCATTTTAATGCGGTCGGAATTTTCGGGATCTTTTCCGCTGTATACCGAATATACAAGTTGCGTAAACTCACCGCGCGTTATTTTTTCATCGGGCGCGAAAGCGCGTCCGTTATCGCGTGCAATAGGTGAAAGCATATTTAAAGTCTGCATAAAGCCGATATACGGCGAATACCATGCGTCGGGCGCAACATCACCATATGACGCGGTACACTTTTTGATGTAATCTTCGTCCGCCAAAAGACGCGCTGTAATGGTGACCGCCTCGGCACGGGTCATGTTGTTCTGCGGACGGAAAGTACCGTCATCATATCCCGTGATAAAGGAAGCCTCCTTTTGAAATTCCAAAGTGCGCCCCATTGCCTCAATCGTGTGTCGTCCCTCGGGAATTACATAAAATCCGTTTGCTCCGTGCATTTCGGTGCCGTCAAGCTTTATGATATCGGCGGCAAGACCGTTTGAATCGGCAACCGTAAAGCCCGAAAGTTCCTTCCCGTTCCAAACGGGACAAACCGAACCGGCCGTCACTTCAAATACATAATCCGCCTTTGCATCTCGGAAAAAATCACTTGCTTCGCCCGCGCCGATCAAAACCGTTTTTCCGCTCAGCGTGCCGTCGTTTACAAAATGAACTTTTCCGATACTTCCGCCCGATACAATGACGGCAAGATTTCCGTCGATTGAAGCGCCGCTTGCCGTTCCGATATTAAGGTTTTCAATATTTCCGCCGTCGATTTTCACCGTCACATTGCCCGTAACTCTTCCGCCGTTTGAACCTGCGAAAACCTGTTTTGCTACGGCTTTTCCTTTTACGGTAAGCGAAGGATTCCCTGTCGTCGTGCCTTTTCCGTCACTGCCTGCGACGAGTTTTTCATACGTTCCGCCGCTTACGATGACAGAAGTGCCGTTTGCCTCATTGTCGTCATGCGCGCCCGCGGTCACGCGGTCATATACGCCGTTCGCCAATGATATACTTCCCTTTCCGATGCCCTTGCCCGGCGCCACGGAAAGAGGAGCGGCATAGATCGTGACATTTCCTTCGGGATAATACTGCTCATAAAAGCTGGTATCAAAATTTTCGTAGGCCACAAAATCATATCCGTTCGTAAGTAATACCGCACCCTTAGCGGCTTTGATGTTGAGCATATCAAGATACAAATCGCCCTTAAATTCGACCGTATCCCGTCCGGAAAAATCGAGCGTATTGCCCGAAGGCTTTTTGCCTACGCCGAGAAATGTCAGCGATCCCCTGTTTTCGGTATCGTTAAAATTCGAAAGCGGTGCTTCTGCGGTAAAAACAACTTTGCCGCCGTCCTTTCCGAGTGCGGCAAGCGCTTCATTAAAATTTTTATAAGCGGTATAATTTTTTTCGCCGAAATTCATGCGTCCGAAATTACTGACAAAAACGGTCGCAACGCCGTCGATGTTTTCAACCTGCGCGTCGGCGGCATGAACCGGCAAAGCCATGAGCTGTGCCGAAAGACAAAGCGTCAGAAGCCGCGCTGTTTGTTTTTTCATCATAAAAATTCCTTTCTTTGCTTATCGTCGGTTCGGGAAATTTTATTCCGTCTGTGCCTCGACATATACGACTGCGCCTGCGGGAAGAGAAAAAACGATTTTCCCGTTTTGATTTTCGACCGAATGCGCGCTCAGATCATGCGTTTCGTCCAAAAGAAGGGCGCATGCATTCACCGCGTTAAGCCCCGCAAGGCTCACGGTTCTTTCCTCTTCCGCACCGACGATCAACACGCCGACCGTTTTTTCGTTTCGCGCCGCCATGCACGGGAGGCCGTCGGACTCCGCCGCAAGGCGCGTTCCGAGACGGTAGAGCTTATTATAAAGGCAGAACGCATAAAACGGCTTTTGCTTTCGGGCACAGCGGTCGAAAATGCCGCACCAGCGCATATGCGGCTGACCGTCGTAATACGACGCCGCGTCGATCGGGCTGTCGGCAAAAGCCGCTATCATCGAAAGCACATGCCGTGCGCTGCGCATGGTCGTGATCCGATCGAGATCGTCCGTGTTCCACTCGTCCAAAAGGATCGGAACGCCGTATCCGCCCGCATCGAGCTTTTTGCGCACATAGCGCGCGTGAGACTGTATCTCCCGCACGCCGATCCCGTAATAGTGAAAGGAGTAAAATTCAAAGGGGCTGTCGGTCTTTTTCACAAAGTCGATGAATTCGGAAAGATAGGCGATAAATTTCTTTTGAAAAACCGTTCTTTCCTCTTCCTTTTTCTCGATTCCGTAAAAGCCGCACGAAGCGTATCCGCCGACTGAGATCGTATCGCCGAATTCCTTCTTCAGAGCTTTTGAGACCGTCTCGTACAGCAAAAAATATTGCTCTGTCGTTCCGCTCCACATGAGGTCGCTCTCGGGCTCGTTCCAGATCTCCCAACAGCGGATGCCGTAATGATATCCGTCGGCAAATCCCTCGTTATAATGGCGGACAATGCCGCAGCAGACGGCGGCAAATTTGTCGTAATCCCCGGGCGGCGCGATAAAGCGCTTTTTCTCCATATGCTCGATCGACGTGCCGAGACGGTAGATCACCGACGCGCCCGTGCGGATAATGGCGGCGATATATTGATCGGTCAGACAAAAATCGTAATTTTTCGGATCGTTCGGATCGGCGGAAAAATCACGGAAAATCTGGTATACGTCCACCGCCTGCGGATACGGATAGTCGGTGTCGTGCAGGCGGACAAAGGGAATTCCCATTTCGGCATATTCCTTTTCCGTGTTATGAACACCTGCGAGACTTATCGGTCCGTTATTGATTCCGTGCAGCGGCTTTACGGCACCGAGTTCTTTTTTCGGGTCAACGTTGATATTGAGCATAAAAATCCTCCATTTCCGGTTTGATGCCGCCTTACGCTTCGAAAAACAGCCGGATCGGACCGATCAAGCCCATCGGCGGCAAGGGTGAAAATTTTGAAAAGACATCTCTCTCGCGATAAGCAAGATTGGGAATCACCTCAACGGCAACCGTGTTCTCGCCGACGCAGAATTTTCCTTTTGTATCAAATCGGTACGGATACGAAACGGCATCGCCGCATGCTTTTCCGTTCACCGTAAGACAAGCTGTTTCACCAACCTCCCCGAGTTCAAGTTTTGCGGGCGGATCGGCTGAAAAACCAATTTCAAAGGTATATCGGATTTTGCCGCCGTACTGCGGCAACCTGCGCGCCAACGAATAAAGTGTGTCGGTTCGGTCAAAAAACTCATACCGTCTGTTTTTTTCGTCCCAAATTTCGATTTTAAAAGTCGAAAGGAGCGGCTCGATTCGGTATTCTTTTTCCGTCTCGGCTTTTTTACCGTGTTCCTCAAAAACAATGACGCACGCTTCGGAGGGCAAAAGCGAAAGAGAAAGGACATTTTCGGTTGTTTTTCCGTACAGGAGCGTATTGTTCCACGCATCGTACCGAACATATTCACCGCCGTGCGGAAGAAGGATTTCGGTTTCCAGTCTGTTTCGAATATCCTCATTTACAAAGAAATAAACGTCTTTTTCCTCGATTTTTCTATGGCAATACCGAAGGGTTTTCTGCGGTTGCAAAAGACGGATATCATAAAATCCTTTTTCCCGCATCTTCACTGCAAGGGTATCGGTTTCGACAATACAAAAATCCTTATCGGAAAGCATCTCAAAAGGCAATTCGCTTTTCTCGGCGGTTCTTTTCGGGAGAGCGCCGCACATAAAGACCGCAACGCCGTTTTGTCCCGCCGTCGAAAGAATTTTCAACAACTCCTCGGGCAAAACCTCGCTGTAAGAGATGACAAGCGCGCGATAATTTCGGTTGCCGAAGCGAATTTTTCCGTCGGTAAAAGTGCTTTTCTTTAATACGTCCGACGGGACAAAATCAAAATCAATCTGATTTTGCAGTAACTCCTTTGCGACATTTTGAAACAACTCATATTTCCCGCCGCACCACTCCGCCTCGGCATTATACAAAACGGCAATATCGGTTTCATAGGTGCCGCCCGAAAGGATATGACACATCCTTTGCATATAGCGGCAAAGCTTTTGGAAGAACGGAAATTCAAAATATTCTTTTCGATCGGAAAAATGCGGCGGACAATCATAATCGGGATATTTTTCGTTAAATGCGTGCGGCATGAAACGGTTGATCCCTCCCGCCAGCATGGAATCAGCCAGTCGTTTCATGGTCGGCACACCCTCCGCCCAACCGAACGCACCAAATATCTCGCAAAAAGCGCGGTCTTTTTTCTTTTCATCCAAATGCGCCGCCGAAGATGCAAGCTTGCCGAGCGTATACGAATAAAATGTCGGATCGGCACGATTTTCAAACACAAACGCCGTGTGCGTCATATCGCGGATACCGAGAATCATCTGATTTAAGACAAGGTCGCAACCCGCCATATCCTGACCGTTCATAGCGCGGAAATAATGCCCTGCACCGTAACCGAGCCGCATATGCGCATTCATATCTTCAATGATATGCCCGATATATTCAACGCCGTGTTCGCGGCACCAATTTCCAAGAAGAAGCGAAAAATTCTGTCGGTACAATTCGCTTACGGTATCCATATAAGCATAACGGATAAAATGTTTAATTTCGGGATGTTCCGCCCACAAAAGCGGAAGCAGACATCTCGTTTCATTCTGCGGAAGATTCATTTTTTTCGAAAGCAACGGCAAAAGTGCGTCGCTCCACGGAAGCAACATATCTTTTTTACCGAGAATCGAATCATACGCTCCCGAATCGTTTCCGAAAGACGGCTCATCCGAGAAAAATCCGGCAAAAGTATTTCCGAAATATTCCTTAAAATGTGCATATTGCGGCGCATATACCGCTTCAATCTGAAGCGCACAGGAGGCAGGGTTCAACAGATCAATATGTTCGCGAAAATCCTGCGGTGTGCGTCTTGTTTCGATAAGAAAGAATACACGCCATATACCGTCCGGAAGATTACAGAACAAAAGACCATCCGAAAGATTTTCATTCTGTGCGGAGAGCAATATGCCATCGCCGCAAAGTTCCTCATCTTTCCCGCTTCTTTCATAGGCGACCGCCGCCGAAATGTGTTCGTCCGCGTCGAGCCCGCAGGTCAAAAGCGCACATTCCTTTTGCGGTCCCGCCACATCGACATACTCAAGCCGCAAATGTTTCTTGCGGCACTCGGGATGATCTTTCAAAGCACCGTTTGCGTATCCTGTCGGAAAGCGCTTGTCGTCCAAAAGCCAAACACGCATACCGCGCTTTTTTGCTTCCTCTAAGATGAAGCCGAAATCGCGCCACCATTTTTCGCCGCAAAAATCCTCATATACGCGGCTTTCGACGCAAAACTCCCGAATGCCGCATTTTTCGATCGCACATATACCGCGCAAAATTTCCTCGTGCGTCTCGCCGTGTTGCCAAAACAACGGCATAAGATAGTTTTCGTACTTATCGCTCTGACATTCCCGTAATAGCTTCATACTTCCCTTTCTCACGCATTTTACTTTTCGCTTTCAAACTCGATCATTACAGCAGACAGCGGCGGAATCTCGCGAACGATCTTATCGCTCATGCCTTCTTCCCTTTCACCCGCCGAGATGACCGTGTATTTTTTTATTTTGCCCATACGCACGGTGCAAGCTTTCGGTTCGGTCGTGTAATTGACCAAAAACTGTGCCGTTTTCCCGTCGTTTTCAAAGGCGCTTGTAAAAATGTCATCATATGAAACAGGATAGTTTTCACGTTGATAAACCGTATGAACGGCGCACTCAATCGGGAAAGACATGACCATACGCCCGCGCTCAAGATATTCCGGGTATTTTTTGCGGAAGAAATTCGTGCTCCGCACAAGGCGCAAAACGTTTTCGTTGTTCGGAATGTCGTCGTATTCGCGCCAGCCCCAGTTCCATATGATATTGCCGTTTTCATCCAAAACAAGCGTTGCCGCATCGCCCGCAATAAAGCTGTGTGCAAGACGCATACAAAGACTTTCGGGGGACTTTTTGCAGTTTAAGAAGTTTGCGGTTGAAACGCCGTTTCCCGAAAAATTGTTCACGTATTCATGATAAAGATACGCATACATCGGTACGGGTCTTCCGATATTATAACACAAATTGAAACGATTGTCACTGAATAAAAGTTCGGGAATATAATATTCACCCGCCGCCGATTCACACCCCATCGGCACTTTTCTTTCGGAAGCGCCCGTTGATTCGGAAAGACGATCTAAAAGACGCTTTGTCGCCGCGGTTTGTTCTTTTCCCGGCATCGGCTTGTGCGTATGCTTTTGGCTGTAGCAAAAATATGAGTTTCCGCCGTGATTCTGATCCATAACCTGTATGTAATCCACTCCCGACGCAACGACGGCTGAAATTTCTTTATTTAAAATTTTATAAAGAGATTCCGATGTCGGACAAAAATCATAGCCGTCGCGAATACAACTGCAAATATGACTTTTTTCGACAATTTGTGCCGGCGACGCACACATTTCCTTTTCCATGCCATACCGTATGTAGTCCTCGTGACGATTATATTCGGGCACTAAAAGGCTTTGTTCGGTCCAACCGATTCCGCTGCAATAAACACCGAGAAGATTCCCGCTTGCGTGCAATGCGTCAACAAATTCCGTAAACGACTTTTCCGATCCGTAAGGCGGCCAGATATACGGCGGTGCCCACGGCGCCGTCCCTTCCCAGTGCATAAGCAACACCATAATTTTCGAATCCAGTTCTTTTTGCAGTTTCTCAATATACGGAAGGGCGTTTTTGTACGGAAAGAGTTTGTTCGGATTCATGATATCCATATCATGTTTTCCGCGAATGGGATAGGTCACAACAACGGGCGCTTGTCCGTACCAATCGGGGAGTTTTTCATTGTCCGCTATCTTCTTAAAATCGGACGCTTTATTTTTGTCAAACCAACTGCGGTAAATTTCCGCCGCGTTCTGCCATTCTCCCTCGAAAAACTTTAATACGAACGGATACTCGGCGCAATAATCCTCACCGAAATCACAACCTGTAAACTGACGAATGTCGATACCGATCGCGTCGTTGTCCGAAAAGAAGTCAAACGATTTTACATTGCCTTTGGCGTCGTGCGTACCCATATAAAGACCGCTTTTTCCATCATAATACGCCATACATTGCATCTGAACGATTCCGGGATAGATCGGCATGATGCCCTCCCCGGGATAGCTTGGCTGACGATACCCGAAACCGTGTTCGCGGTACTGCATATCTTCTATTATAACGCCTTCGTTAAAGCCCCACAAAATTTTGGATTTTCCGCCGTTTCCCGTAAGATCGTCGGGAACGCAAAAACCGGGGCAACCGATCCATTCGATTGCCTTGTCCGTGCGGTTGGAAACCTGCAAAAACCAGCGAATTTCGTCGTCGGTCTCCGCACGGACCGTAACCGTAAGATTTTCTCCCATCACGAAACGCAAAGTAAAGCCGAAATCATTTTTTTCCGTTTCGACATTCTTCGCCGAATCGGAAATATAACGGCTTTCGTTTCCGTCACGGTCGCGCAATGCCATGCCGAACATCGGCAGACTCTTTTTTACAAACTCTTTTCTTCCATCGGAAAGCGACAGAAGCCGTCCGTTTTTTTCATTTATTTCTATTGAATAAAGCCCAGGACTGATTTTCATGTTTTTCTCCCTTTGATTAACAGCTTGTTCTTTTCGATATTATAGCGGTTTACAGGATTCAAAGCAACACCGCAAATCCACTCTTTATATCCGGTTTCGCCTTTTGCGGCGCAAAAGAACCGCGGCAAGCGCCGCGGCTCTTTTTTCGGTTATTCTTTTATTACTTAACGGTGATCTTGACCGCACAGCCGTTTGCATACGCGTTGGCGGACGAGATATATTGCGGAATCATTTTCACTTCGCCGTTATCGTCCGTACCCTTTATTTCGGTATACATGAAATTGTGATAATCGCCGCAGAAAACGCCGCGCACAATGTCGGCATTGCCGACGATCAAATTGTAAACTTTCTTATCGAGTTCGCTGTTTGTCGAACCCGCTTCGCGCTTGCCGAGGTCGATCTTGTGCGTTGTGCCGTTAAAGCCGCTGGAATCGCCTTCCTTGAAGAACCACGAATAATAATCCTCTTCCTCGCCGCCGCGTGTGGAGATCGGGCAGTGCTCAAAGATCAGAATCTTTAAGTTCTTTTCGCGCGCCGTCTCGATATCGGCTTTCAGACCTTCATAAATTTCTTCCCACAGATACTGATGCGCTTCGTTGTCCATTACGACGAGCATAACCATATCCTTGCCCTCGTCGTTTTTAAGGATTCGGGAGGCATACTTTGTACTGTTCGGCCAGAAGGTGGAAAGTCTTTCGTGAACCGCGTCGAGCGAATCCTCGGTGTTGCAGATATGATCGACGCTCTGCATGTGGATCGCCGGCTCGTGATTGCCGATCGCAAAGAGGACGTTCGGATCTTTATCGATAATGAGCTTTTGCACCATTTCGGCACAGCCCCACGAGAAGTAGTCCAAAATATCGCCGGTCACGACCGTCTGATCAAAGAAGCTTGCATATTCCATAAAGCGGTTGACGGTCGGAACCGAAGAACCGTTGCGGTTCCACGAGCGTCCCTTGTAGGTCGCCAGAATGCAGGTGGACTGCTCCGCCCAGTCTTTATCGTTTACATAGTTGAGGTGCGTATCGCCCACTTGAACGATCTCGATCGGCTTTCTGCCGTCGCCCCACAGGGTGTATTCCACCTCGCGAACCGTCAAGCCGTTTGCCAGCTCATAGAAGCCCGTGTTTTCGATGCCGTCGAGGCTTGCGCTTCCCTCGGTCTCCTGCCACGATTGGAAGGTCGAGTCATCCGCGCTTACAACCGTTGCAAGATCGGTGCGGTTCTCGTAATTTTCCGCCATGTACCGCGTCTTGCGGCCGTTTTCGTAATAATCCGTCACCGCAGTGATCGCTTCGTCGGTCTCGCCCGCCGCAACTGCCGCTTCGGCGATCGCCGCAAGGCTTGTCTGATAATATTCGGTGTAAAGTACGCGCTCCGTTCCGTTTGCATCCTCGTAACGGACATATCCTTTTACGGTATAGAAGCGGTCGTAGAGCGATTCCTCGATACCGGTAATGCAGACGGTATATTGTACTCCGCCGTCGGAAAGTTCTTTGAAGATCTTTTCGGCAGGAACGGCGGACGGTCCTTTATCGCTCGACCATGCACCGTTCGACCACGTGGTAACATATGCGCCGTCGGGCAGCGCCTTTTTGTATTCGTTGTACAGGGGCTGACCGTACATCATGTCATGACCGCGCGTAAGGTCGGTCGGAAGAACAAGCGAGCCGGATTCGACGACCGTGCCGAACGTGCCGATCTTATCGGCGACCGAGCCTTTTTGTTCGACGACAAAGCGCAAGCCCTGTTCGACGTTTGCCGAGCCTTTGCGGATCTGCGCGCCCACAATGTAAAATTCGCCGTCGTTCGTCGTGTCGATGTCGATATACCGCGCGGCAAGCTCATCTCTCGCCGCATAGCTTCCGATCTTTTCGACCGCCGTTTCGCCTTTGTACCAGCCCTCGAAGATCTTTCCGTCCTTCGCGTCGGGTTCGACCGCCGAAACGTCAAAGTCGGTCACATCCTCGTAAAAGGTAATAACATCGTTCGCGTAGACATAGTCGATCTTGTCCTCAAATTTCACTTCGGTAACGCCCTGCGGGATCGTGATGTATCCGCGGGAGGAAATTGCGACCGCCGCGCCGTTCTGATACGCGACCGCGGTCTTGTCGCCGTTTACCTTATAAACGCCTTCGGTCTCGGTGTATTCAAGGAAGCATCCGTCCGCTTTTTCCGCTGTGACGATCCAGATTTTTTCCCCGCTTTCGGGAAGTCCCGAAAGAACCGTTCCGGGGGCGGAGACATACGAGACCTGTGTCTTTGTGCCGTTGTTGTTCAGCAGTCGGAACGACGCGCCGTCGGCAAATCTTGAATTGAGCTGATCGAAATTAAAGCGATTCCAGTCCCAGTCCACCGTACCGAATACGATACTGCCGAGCGAGCCGCTGTTGACGGTAAAACGGATATCGCCCGCATAATCGCTTCCGGCGTGCGACACATCGTAATAATCGGCATACAGCTTTATGCTTTCGACCGTCGCGCCGTCGACGACGATATCGGAGCCGTCCACGGTGTGACGCTGTTTGTTTGCGTTATAGAAGGTTCCGAGCTGGATAATGCCGTAGCTTCCGACCTTCAGCGTAACGGGCTTTTGCGTCATATTCGCATTGCCCTTGCCGAAGCGAAGCGGCATGACCTTTCCGCCGTATGCGGTAACGCTGTCCTCGATGGTCAAAGCGCCGCCGTTGGTATGATACGTTCCCGCGTTCGACCCGAGCGCGATATTTTCAAACGTGATATCTCCGCTTGCATAAGCCGAGCCCTTCAGGCAGAACACCGAAGAACCGCTCCCGTCGCCCGTAATGATGATCGGCGTACTGTTTCGGGGAAGAACGCCGCTGTATTCGTAGGTGCCGACGACGACCAGCTTCTTTTTGGTCTGAGGCACGGCATTCAGCGCGCTAAAGCCCGCCTCGATCGTCGCAAACGCTTTTTCGGCGGAAAGACCGTCGTTGTCATCACTTCCGTTTGCGGCATCGAGAAATACCATGAAAGAGCCTTCATAGGTGTCCCAGACCGAGTAGAAATTCAGCTCTTCGTCGTCTTCGAAAATCTCGAATTCGGACCCTGCGGGATAAACCTCCACGCCGTCCAGCGACCAGCCCTTGAATTCGTAAAGGAACGTGCTGTCGTGTGCGGGAAGGCGGATGCTTGCGCCCTTGATTCCCTTCAGCACCGCATAATCGGTATCAAAGGTGAGGGTTGCGACGTTCGGCTTTTCGGAAAGTGCCGCGATCGTGTGCTTTCCCTCCGGAACGCGGAGATATCCGTCAACCGAAGGATAAAGGATCGACTCGCTTTCCGCATCGGCGGCGGCTAAATTCTCCTCGCCGACAACGCGATAGACGCCGCTTTTTTCGGTAACGTCAAGAGAACCGATCAGCTCCTTCGGCACGGAAAGATCGTAGGTCTTTCCCTGTACGGTCACATTTTCGGGAAGCGTTACGGTCGTTCCGATCGGGTGAATCGTCTGAAAATCGCCCTTTACGGTCGAGATGCCCTTGCGGTTTGCTCCGCTGCCGTTCGTGCCGCGGGTAAGCGTCACGTCGCTTACGTTTCCGAAAATAAAGTTTAGGTTCTTTTCATAGGTCACATCGCTGTCGCCGCGCACCATTTCCATGGAAAACGCATTGCCCGACGCGTCGACCGCAAGGGTGACATCCTCGGTATACGTTCCGCCCTTCCAGTCGCTTGTGATCGCGACGGCGCTTTCGGCGTTCAGCGTCACTCTTCCGCCCGCACCCGTCGAATCGCGTCTGCCCGAGCCGAATTTCATGAATCGGTTCATGGTGGGGATAAACCACACCTTGGACGGGATCGCCGCGCCGTAATCGATTCCGGCTTGCTTAAAAAGAACATCCGCGTCCAGTGTCACGTCGTAACCGCCGGTCATAAAGCCCTCGTCAACGCCGCGCATGCGGGCGAGCGTGACATTCGAAAAATGTACGGGACCCGCAAGAACGATATCGCCCGCGGTGGTATCCGCGGTGGACATGATCACCGTTTTCGAATTTTCGTCAAGACCGATCACATGAATCGGCTTTGTGTGCGCCGCGGGCGTCGTCCATGTGAGGTACTTGTGATACTTTTCCCCGGCGGGAAAATAATTTTCCACGTTGGGATCGTTCAGCACGTAAACCGTGCCCTCGTCGACCGCCGCATTTCCTTCAATGGCGGCAATTGCCTCGGCAATGTCGCCCATCGGGGTCTCCCTTGTGAGTCCATCGCCGTCCGCGCCGTACATTACGTAATATACGGCTGCGGTTTCGTCCGCCGAAACGGCAAAAGAAAACGGAACCATACCGAGAATTATGCAAAGCACAAGCAGTAACGATAAACTTTTGGTTTTGTTCATGTTGTTTCTCCTTTCGATTTCGAATAAACTTGTCTTTTGTACATTTTTTTGCGATTTTCGGACTCATTTCATCACAATTATGCACAAATCTTGTTTTGTTTCCATTATAGCGATTCGAAAATATCAAAACAACACCGCAAATCCACTCTTTGTATCCGATTTCGCCTTTTCGGCTTGCATGAAAAAAAGAATTATGTTATACTAAGAAAGTGAAAAAATATTGAGGGGCCAACGTTTTATGAATTTTTCCAAGGAAAAACTCTTCACAAAAGATATTCCGATCGCCGTATACAAAAATCATTCTTATCTTTCCGAAATGCAAGCCGCTCATACGCATGATTTTATTGAGATTACGTATGTCCTGCAAGGTTCCTGTGTGCAGAAAATCGACAAAGTCGAATACGTTGCAAAAGAGGGCGATTTATTGTTCATTACGCTTGATCAGGTTCATTCCTTCCGCGTAAGAGAAAACAGCAAAATGCGCTATTTCAATGTTCTGATTGACCCGTCGCTTATCAACCGAAGCATTATCAGCAGTGAAAGCTCTTTTGAAACACGTCTGCTTACTACCTTTGAAGATATTCTCAAGATTAACACCGTCAACCGTTTTCTGTCCTTTGACGGAGATGAGCGGGTAAAGGTAGAAAACGTCTTAAATGAAATGGTACTGGAATACCAAAGCCCCGTACAGCAAAACGATTCGGTTCTGGTCGGATATTTGATGGTTCTTTTTGCTTATATGCATCGGAAATATTTTCACGAATCCGAAAAGAAGCCGCTTCTCTCCCCCAAAATCTTACAGTATATTGACGAACATTTCACCGAAAACTTAACGCTTACGGAAGTGTCGCGGAAAGGGTTGTATTCCCCAAAATACTTCAGTCGGCTTTTTAAAGCGCGTTTCGGTATTTCACTCACGGAATATATTCGACGGAAACGCATTGATATGGGAAAAAGTCTCTTGCTTGAAACCGAATTTCGGGTCGATTCCGTAAGCGAAATGGTCGGATATTCCAATACGGCGCATTTTCATCGCTATTTTAAAAAACTGTGCGGTGTTACGCCGAACGAATATCGGAAAAAATACCGTTCGGGCAACGAAAACTCCGGTAATGGGAAAACGTAAAAAGCACCCGGACAGGCACCGAGAATTTTGCCGCCGTTTCGGTATCTCCCGGCAATTTTCGCCGA
>URJL01000001.1 GCA_900548115.1 uncultured Eubacteriales bacterium | reverse complement strand
TTTGCGGAGCGGCGCGCTCTTTCGTCTGTGTTTTTCGGGGTTTGCGATCCTTTATCTTACGTTTCTCTGCGGGCTTTTTGCCGTGCGCGGCGACGGGGCGGGGGAGAGCGTAAGCGGCAAAAAACGTCCGGAAAGCGCGGGAGCGGATGAGACGGCGAAAGTCGGTGAAGAACTCCCGACTGCGGCGCTCGGTATCGAACGGAATTTGTCCGCCGCTGAGCCGCCCGAAGCGTTCCCCGAAGTCTCTGCCGAGGAAGCCGTATCCGCGCAGGATGCGCAGAGCATTCCCGCCGAACAGACGCTGCTCTTTTCGGGTTTTTCGAGCGTCGGGCTTCAGACGGGAAGCGGCGTTTTGACACTTCCCATGGAAGAATATGTTCTCGGAGCGCTTCTTTCGGAAATGCCCTCGTCTTTTCACGCGGAGGCGCTGAAGGCGCAGGCGGTCGCGTGCCGAACCTATGCCGTTTATAAGCTTTCTCACCCGCAAAAGCACAAAAGCGGAGCGGCGCTGTGCGAAAGCCCCGCTTGCTGTCAGGCGTATGTCCCGCTCGAATCGGTGTCGGAGGAGCGCCTTGCGGCGGCAAAGAGCGCCGTCGAAGCGACGGCGGGCGAGATCCTTTGCTGTGACGGCGAGCCGATCCTTGCGGTCTTTCATGCCTCGAGCGGCAAAAAAACAAGCTCCTCCGCCGAGGTGTGGGGCGGTCAGAGGACGTATCTTGTCTCGGTCGAGAGCGGGGAGAGCGAAAATCCGGAGCTTGCCGACGCGTGCATCGCGGTTTATACGTTTTCAAAAGAAAATTTTGCGTCGTCGCTGCGCTCGCTCTGCCCGTCGCTCGCCTTTCGCGGGGACGGTGAGATCCTTGCGGAGATTACCCTCGAAAAAAGTGAGTCGGGAAGAGTGCGCTCGCTTCGCATTTGCGAAAACGACATAGACGCTACGGCATTTGTGCGCGCGTTCGGGCTTCGCTCGCGCGATTTTTCGATCACGGTCGGCGAAAACGTCACGGTGACGACCGACGGATACGGTCACGGGGTCGGGCTGAGCCAGCTGGGGGCGGAGGATATGGCGCAGAAGGGATACGATTACCGCGCTGTTCTCGAGCATTACTACACGGGCGTGTCCTTCGGTCGAATCGAGGAATAGAACGCGGATTTTTCCTTCGTCACATTGAACAATGCGTAGAAATTTCGTGGTCGAATTTGTTAAAAATGCACAGATACAAGCTGGAAAAAATGGCAAAACAAACCGTAAAAATGTTAACGCGTATAACCTTTTTCATTGGGGTATAAATTTTGATTTGCAAAAAACGGAAAATTTATAATTTCCAATTTGTGGCATGAGCGGGACGCACATTTAAGTGAAAAAGCTTTGCAATATCGGGAAAGTACGCGTGCTGTTCAAAAGAATTGAAAATTGCAAAATTACTTTTTGTGCAAATTTTACGCGCCGTAAAAAGTTATGGAGAAAAAGTACACGCGCAATTTTCATACGGAATGAAGACGCTTTTTTTGCTTTGTCAAAAAAACGGGAATTTCTCTTTCTCTTGACAAAAAAAGCGTTGTGTGCTATCCTATTTGGGTAGCATAGGCAGTATTGCGCACTTTTTTACCCTTTTTGCGTAAAAAATCGAACTTTTCGACGCTTTTTCCGACGGATCGCAAGACGAAAAAAGCGGCGAAAAAACGAAAAAACGACGCTTTTGCCTTGCGTGCGAAAGCCCAATTCGGGCGTTTTCGCACAAAAAACGGGAAACTTTCGGCAAAGCTTTCGTCCGACCGTTCTGCCGAGGAACGACGGGGCTTTTGCCGCAGCGAAGCATAGGAGGAATTTTGCGAATGAACATGAAAGCAAACGGAGTCAAAAAGCTCGTTTCATTGTTGCTGTTCGCCGCCATGACCGCGCAGCTTGCGCCCGTCGCTTTTGCGGACGGGGAAGCCGTGAGCCATGAACCGGAGAACTCGCTGGATGAAATGGCGGAGCTGTTAACCTCCACGACCTACGAGGAGTATCTCTTGCTGTGCGATACCGAGGGAGCGCAGAACGCGAAAAAAGACCTTCCGGTCATCAAAGCCGCTGATTTCGACGAGGCGCTCAGCGAGGGAGCTTTGAAGCTTACCGACCCGAAGGGCGTTCTTTCGAAAAACGGTCTTGACCCGAACGGCTATACCGCGGGTCTTTCGGAGTATGCCCTCTCGCCCGACGAAGGCAAGATCGGCTACACCGTAAGCATTCCGAAAACGGGTTATTACAACATTTCGGTGTCGTATCTGCCGTTCTCGTACCTCTGTTACGACGAGACGAGCGGCGAGATTCTTGCGCTCCCGACGGCGCTGACACTGGACGACGCGCCGAAGAGCGGCGTGATGCTCGAGGGCAACACGGTCGCCATCGAACGAATCGTCATGATCGACGGAAGCGTTCCTTATAAAGAAGCGCGCAACATTGCCTTTTCCCGCGTTTGGAAGGACGAGACCGCGACCGATTCCGAAGGAAACGTGATCGAACCCGATGAAAACGGACGTGCTTTCCGAACCGATATTTCAGGCAACGAGATCCGTTCCAAAAAGTATGAGTCGCCCGTATGGCGCAAGGATACTTTGCACGATTCCAATGCTTTCTATGTCGACAGCTTTAAATTTTATCTCACCGAAGGCGAGCACACACTCCAGTTCGATTCGACCCGTGAGCCCGTGCTTCTCGGTGAAATTCAGCTCTTCTCGGAGGAGGCTCTTCCGACCTATGCGGAATATCTCGAAAGCGTGAGCGGAAAGCCCGCCGAAGAAATTACCGCCGAGGACACCGTCAAGATTCAGGCAGAAGTTCCGACGGCGACCTCCGATCAGGTCATCTATCCCGTAAATGACCGCACCTCGGCGCTCAACGAGCCGAACTCCACCAGCAAAACGCTTGTCAATGCCATCGGCGGCGAGAAATGGCAGATTGCCGGTCAGTGGATTACCTATGAGTTCGACTGCGCAAAATCCGGTTACTATTATATTATACCCCGCGCCAAGCAGTCGGTATACGCCGGTATTTTCGCGTCGCGTTCTTTGAAGATCAACGGCGAATATCCCTTCGACGAAGCGCGTTATTTGCAGTTTAACTATTCGACCGACTGGGAGACGAATCCCCTCAACGACTACGCGACCCACGTCGATCCGCAGGACGAGTCGAGCCCCGTCGGCTTCAAGTTCTATTTTGAAGGCGGCAAGCACTACACGCTCGAATTCGAGTGCGTTCTCGGAAACCTTTCGGATAAGCTTCGTCAGGTCGACGAGAGCCTTACCCGAATGAACGATTACTACCGCAAGATACTCATGATCACCGGTCCCGATCCCGATTCCTACACCGACTATGAGTTCACAAAGCTCATCCCCGATGTTCTGCGCGGCATGCGTAAGGAATCCGAGAACCTGTATCAGGTATCGAAGGATCTCGAAGAGATCATCGGTCAGAAGGGTGAGCATTCGGTTCTTCTGGACAAGGTAGCCTATACCCTCGAGGTCATGGGCAACGACCAAAACAAGATCGCCGACAACCTGAGCATTCTGAAGTCCTATATCGGAAGTATCGGAACATGGCTTCTCCAGTCGAGAAACCAGCCCTTGATGATGGACTACATCAGCATTCAGGGCACGGACGTTCCCGCACCCAAGGCGGAAGCGGGCTTCCTCCAGTCGGCGGGCTTTGAGATCGGTTCCTTCATTATGTCCTTCTTCACCGACTACAACTCCTACGGCGCTATGCAGGACTTCGGCGATTACGAAGGCGAAACGGTTGAGGTTTGGCTCACCACCGGTCGTGACCAGGCGCAGATCATGCGTGAGATGGTCGACGACTTTACCGATAAAGAAAACATCGCCGTGAACTATAAGCTCGTTGCGGCAGGTACGCTTCTTCCCGCCGTTTTGGCAAAGATCGGTCCCGATGTTTCGACCGATGCCGACGCGACCGGCTTCGGTGTCCGTTCCGCCGTTAAGAACCTTGCGGAAAAGGACGAAAACGGAAATTACATATACGAAGGATTTGACGAGGTACGCGGTATCGGCGATTACGAAGGCAAGGGCTGGTTCAGCGAAGAGGCATGGACGGGTCTTACCGTTTATAATCCCGACGACGCCGAGCGCAACCCCGAAGCCGTTTACGGTGTTCCGGTAACGCAGTCGTTCAGCATGCTGTTCTACCGCAAGGACATCTTCGTGGAATTGGGACTGAAGGTTCCTGAAACGTGGGACGATGTGTACGACATCATCCGCATTCTTTCCGATAATAACATGTCGATGGGTCTTTCGCAGGCCATGACGCAGATCTTAATGTATCAGAAGGGCATTCCGTACTACAAGGGCGACGGAGACATCCGCGCCGTCGGTTATGCTTCGAACCTCGATTCCAACGAAGCGCTCGACGCTTTCCAGCAGATGTGCGAATACTTCAAGATGTACGGTCAGCCGGTATCGTATGATTTTGCGAACCGTTTCCGTACCGGTGAAATGCCGATCGGTATCGCCGACTACTCGCTGTGCAACCAGCTGCTCTGCTTTGCTCCCGAGATCAAGGGCCTTTGGGAATTCGTTCGTCTGCCCGGCTCATATGACGCCGACGGCAATTTCAGCGCCGTTTCACCCACGGGTGCTTCGGCGATCATGATCATGTCGGATGCCAAGAACGATCAGAACGCATGGAAGTACATCAAGTGGTGGGTAGGCGCCGAAGCACAGGAACGTTTCGGTAAGGAACAGGTTGCCATTATGGGCTCGGCGGCAAAATACAACACCGCCAACATCGAAGCACTTTACGGTCAGCCGTGGTCGTCGCAGGAAGCAAAGAACCTCGGCGATCAGTTCGCAAGCCTGAAGGGCACCCCGATGACCCCCGGCAACTACATTTTGGCGCGTTATACCAACTTTGCATTCCTTGACGTTTACGATAAGGGCGACGCCGCAAGCGAGGCGATGCGCTATTATATGGATGAGATCAACAAGGAAATCACGAGAAAACGTGCAGAGTACGATTTTCCGACCAAGGACGAATTGCTTGCGGACGGCATTATTGATGAAAACGGCAATCTGACCGCGAATAACTGAATGTTAAGGAGTGAAACCAATGTCTGAAAAGGCTGTTGAAACAAAACAAGCAGCCCCGAAGCTGAGAAAAGATATGACGAAATGGGAATGGACCAAGCGCCAGATGGCTGTCAACAAGGTCGGCTACATCATGGTTGCCCCCTATTTCCTCATCTTCCTCACCTTTACGGTTGCCCCTGTTATCCTGTCTTTGGTGTTGAGCTTTACTTCGTTCAACATGCTGGAGACGCCGAAATTCTTGTTCATGGATAACTACGTCCGTCTGTTTTTGGACGACGACATCTTCCTTCTTGCCGTGAAGAACACCTTCGTCTTTGCGGTCATGACGGGTCCTGTCTCGTATCTTCTGTGCTTGCTTTTTGCATGGTTTATCAACGAGCTTACCCCGAAGATTCGTTCCATCGTAACCCTCATCTTTTATGCACCGTCCATTTCCGGTCAGGTATATCTTATCTGGCAGGTCATGTTCTCGTCCGACTCCTACGGCTATGCCAACGGTATTCTGATGAAGCTCGGTGTTATCAATTCCCCGATACTGTGGTTCCAGGACACCGACTACATCATGCCGCTCGTTATCATTGTTGCACTGTGGACGTCGCTCGGTACTTCCTTCCTGTCCTTTATCGCCGGATTCCAGGTTGTGGACAAGAGCTATTATGAAGCGGCTGCCGTGGACGGTATCCGCAACCGCTGGCAGGAGCTTTGGTTCGTAACGCTTCCGGTCATGAAGAACCAGATGATGTTCGCCGCTATCATGTCGATCACCGGCTCGTTCGGTTTCGGCGGTATCGTAACCGCGCTGTGCGGCTTCCCGTCTCCCAGCTACTGTGCATGGACCATCATGCACCACCTGGAGGACTACGGCGGACAGCGTTGGGAGGTCGGATACGCTTCGGCGATCGCAACCGTTTTGTTTATCATCATGATCGGCTGTAACATGCTGGTAAATAAACTTCTCTCGAAGGTAGGTAAGTAAGATGGAAAAGAAACAGTTTAAATTTAAAATCAAATCTCACCATCTTAACCGCTCCGTCGGAGGCGATATCGGTATCAACGTGATGCTGATCATCTTCGGTGCGTTCATGTTTCTTCCTATGCTTTACGCCTTCTGTCAGGCATTGAAGCCGCTGGACGAACTGTGGATGTTCCCGCCTCGCTTCTTCGTGCGTAACCCTACGTTCAAGAACTTTACCGAGCTGTTCCGCTTGATGAGCACCTCGTATGTGCCGTTCTCACGTTACATATTCAACACCGCCTTCGTTGCGGTTGCCGGTACCTTCGGACATCTGTTCATTGCGTCGATGGCGGCTTACGCCCTCACCAAGATCGATTTCCCCGGCAGAAAGTGGATGTTCCAGCTCATTTACATGTCGCTGATGTTCCATTCCACCGTTACCGGTATCGCAAACTTCATCACCATGGCGGCGTTGCATTGGGTCGATACCTACTGGTCGCTGATCATCCCGGCGTTTGCTTCGACCTTGGGTCTTTACCTCATGCGTCAGTTTATGGATTCGTCGGTGCCCGATTCGGTGCTGGAATCCGCCCGTCTGGACGGTGCCAAAGAAATTACAATCTATTGGAGGATTGTAATGCCGATGGTTAAGCCCGCATGGCTTACCCTTATCGTGTACTGCTTCCAGGGACTTTGGAACAGCGGCTCCTCGGTTTACATCTACAGCGAAGAGCTTAAGACCTTTAACTACGCAATTCAGCAGATCCTGGCCGGCGGTATCGTTCGTTCGGGCGCGTCCGCTGCCGCAACGGTTATCATGATGCTCGTTCCGATCATCGTATTTGTCATATCGCAGAGCAACATCATCGAAACCATGGCAAGCTCGGGTCTTAAAGACTAAGGGGGGTAACGAAATGAAGAAAATTAAATCTGTGTTAGCCCTCGCAGCCTGCCTGCTGATAGTAATCGGATGTTTACCCGTTTCGGCTATCACACCGTATGCCACGTATACCTATAATATTGACGGTACCTTTATGGAATCGCCGCACGCTTATGTGCCGCAAACCGTTATCAATTCCGATTCGCTTGGACTTCGCGTTCCGCTTTCGGGACCGAAGGATTTCATTGTGCATGAAGTAAAGGACGCCGAAGGCAACACGACGGCGCATTACATCTGCATTGCCGATACCGGAAACAAGCGTGTCATCATCGTAAACGATGAATACAAAGTCGTCGGTATCATCACCGACTTTGTAAACGAGTGGGGCGTTCAGGACGCCGTCACCGATCCCCGCGGACTTTTTGTGGATAACAAAAATCAGCTTTACGTCTGTGATACCGCGTCGAACCGTATTTTGGTCTTCGATCTGACCGAACCGATCTACGACGAAGTAAACAACAGCACGGAGTTTGCGTTTGTCCGCACCTACGGCGAGCCGGAGGGCGATGTGTTCGCCGAAGGCACGACCTTTAAGCCGATCGCCGTTTCGGTAGACAATTCGGGACGAATCTACGTTGTTTCGTCGGCATCGTATCAAGGTATCATCGCCATGACCTCGGACGGCGTGTTCTCCGCTTTCCTCGGCGCTCAGTCGAATACCCTTTCGGCATGGGACATGATTTGGAGACGTCTCCAGACCGCCGAGCAGAAGAGCAAGTCGACCAAGAACGTTTCGGTCGAGTACAACAACCTCAACATCGACAGCGGCGGATTCGTTTATGCAACGACCTCTGCCATCAGCGACAGCGATCAGCTTCAGGCGATCCGTTCCAGATCCCGTTCGGGCGACAACGCACCGGTCAAAAAGCTGAACCCGCTCGGAAGCGACGTTATGATGCGTACCGGTTTTTACCCCCCGTCGGGTGAAGTAACCGTTCAGAATATGGAAACCACCGTTTCCGCCGTGACCGGACCTTCCAAGATCATCGACGTTGCGCTCGGTCCCGACAACGAAGGCGTCTGGACCATCGTCGACAGCCGTCGGCAGAAGTTTTATACCTACGACGAAGAGGGAAGACTGCTTTATATCTTCGGTGACAAGGGTGACCAGCTCGGTAATATGCAGACGGTTGCCGCCATCGATTATATGGGTTCTTCTGTTTTGGCTCTTGACGAAACCAACCGAAACATTACGGTATATAAGCGTACCGAATACGGCGACCTTTTGGCTCAGGCGCTTATCCACAACAAGCAGCGTCTTTATGACCTTGCCCGCGAGGACTGGACAAACATTCTTCAGAGAAACTCCAACTTCGATATGTCCTACGTCGGAATCGGTAAGAGCTACTACAACAACGGTCAGTGGCAGAAGGCGATGGACATGTACAAGTATGCGTACGACACGCAGAACTACTCCGACGCCTACCACGAAATGCGCAAAGAAGCCCTTTCGAAGATCATTATTTTGATCCCGATCGGAGTTATTCTCCTGTGCGTCCTCATCGGTAAATTCCTCGGCTACGCCGCAAAGAAAAACGTCGAAGGTCAGTCCTCGGCGGTTAAGCGTACTTTGTGGCGCGAATATCTCTACGGCTACTACGTGATCTTCCATCCGTTTGACGGTTACTGGGATATCAAGCACGAGAAGCGCGCGACGACAAAGGGTGCGACTCTTATCGTCGGTCTTACGATCATCGCGTTTATCTATCAGTCGATCGGACGCGGCTATATGCTCGATCCTCTTCAGGAATCGAAAAACTTCCTTTTGGTCGGTCTTTCGATCCTTCTGCCGATCGGACTTTGGGTGCTGGCAAACTGGTGTCTCACGACGCTGTTTGACGGCGAAGGAAGTCTCAAGGACATTTACATTGCAACCGGCTATGCGCTCTTCCCGCTGCCCTTCTTCGTAATCGCAACGACCTTTATGTCGAACTTTGTAACGCTCGACGAGGTCTCGATCATCAACCTGTTCCTCAACATCGCATACTTCTGGGTAGGCTTCCTGTTGTTCTTCGGTATGATGACCATTCACGATTATTCGCTGGGCAAGAACGTGATCATTTCCATCTTCACCATCGTGGGCATGGCGTTCATCATGTTCGTAGCGGTTCTCTTCTCGAGCCTTATCGGAAAGATCATTTCGTTTATCTACAATATAGGACTCGAACTGTCCTATCGTGTATCATGACAAAAGGGAAAGAGGTGTTAAGAATGAAAAAGAAAAAGTTAATATCGCTTGCCCTTTCCGCTCTGATGCTTGCGGGAAGCGTGCTTCCCGTCATGGCAGATGAACCGGTCGTGCTCGGCGCAGCAACGCTTTCCGAACTTACGGGATACGAAAAGATCTGCACCACGAACGGCGTCGACCTTTATGTCGACAAAGAGACGGGTGATGTCGAGTTCGTGCTGGACGGGAAAGTGCTGTTTGCCGAAACAAAGGCAGCGCTTCCGAGCTATCCGACCATCGACAAGACCGACAAGAACTATTCCGCAACCATGAAGGAATATTTCGCGTCGTATTACACGACCGTTTACACAAGCCCGCAGGAATATGTCGCCTGCACCATGAAATTTCAATATCAAAAAGGCGATTACGTGATTTTCGTCGACCCCAACACGGGCGCCGCCGCCTTTTTGAATACCAAGACGGGTCAGATCCTGACCACGAACCCCTATGATGTCGGCACGTCCAAGGCAAACGACAAGACCAAATCGCAGCTTTTGTCTCAGTTCGTGTTCGATTACGTCAAGGGAAGCAACGGCGATACCTATTCGACCTTTGAGCAGAGTGCCATGAACGAGCAGGTATCGATCAGCCGCATCCGCGGCGGTGTCCGCGTCGATTACACGGTCGGACGTCAGGAGGCAAGAATTCTGGCGCCGATGATGATCGAGCAGAGCCGTTTCGAAAACGAAATTCTCGCCAAGATCACGGTTGCCAACGCGACGCCCGACGCGACTCTCACCGAGGAGCAGATGGCAAAGCAGGTTGCCCGTGACAAAGCAAAGATCTCCGCGTGCTACTCGCTTATGAGCACCGAGACACGTGAAACCGAAAAAGCGAAGCGTGACCTTCTTCTCAAGTATCCGATCTTAAAGGATTACGCTTTCTATCAGTTCAACGATACGTCGACTCGTCTGCGCTACGAAGTCGAATCGATCATCAAGGAGTACACAAGCTACACCTTCGAGGATATGCAATCGGACCACGAAATGCTCGAATACTCCGGCAACGAAACGACCCCGCCGCTCTTCAAGATGGCGATCGAGTATTACATCGACGACAACGGTCTTAAGGTCCGCGTTCCCGCCAAGAGCGTCAGCTACAACAAGAGCGCTTTCGATATCACCGCGCTCCGTGTTCTTCCGTACCTCGGCGCAGGTCGTCAGGACGAGACCGGCTACACTTTCTACCCCGACGGTTCGGGCGTGCTGGTTCGCTTTGAGGACATCGGCGGATCGACCCGTGTCATCTCGGGTAAGGTCTACGGCCAGGACTATGCGTTCCATGCCGCAAGCGGTCAGAACAAAGAGGTTATGCGTCTTCCCGCCTACGGCGTAAAGCGCGACCAGAATTATACCATTGTCGAACACACCGAGGAGCGCGTTGAGCGCGTCGAGGTGGACGGCACCATTTCCAACAACGAGTATACCGACCTTTACGGTATCGATGTTGCGAGCACCAAGGATACGTACGATCCCGACGCGCGCAACGAGATCACGCAGAACCCCGTTTACGACGGACGCACCGCTTATCTTGCCTATATGGAAGAGGGCGATTCGATGGTTCAGATCTCGACCGACCACGGCGGTATCACGCATGAGTACAACAGCGCTTACGCGACCGTATATCCCGAGCTTTCCGACACCTACGCCCTTACCGGTATTTCATCGAACGGCAGTGCCAAGTGGACGGTCCCCGTAAATCGCGGCTACACCGGAAACTACACCTTCCGTATCTTTATGCTGAACGGGGATGAAGCAAATTACGTCGGCATGGCTTCGTCGCTTCGCGAATATCTCGTTGCGACCGGCGCTTTGCAGAAGTCGGAAAACACCGACAAGAATATTGCCCTGTTCCTTGAAAACTTCGGTTCGATCAAGACTACGCAGAAGGTGGTCGGTATTCCCGTAAGCGAGAACACCAAGCTCACCACCTTTGAGCAGAGCCAAAAGATGCTCACCGAGCTTAAAGAAGCGGGCGTTTCCAACGTCAACCTGAAGCTTACCGGTTGGTACAACGGCGGCATGAGCCACACCGCACCGACAAAGCTCAAGGTTCAGAAGGCGATCGGCGGCGAAAAGGACCTCGAAGCTCTTTCGCAGTTCGCAAAAGAAAACGGCGTCGGTCTTTATCCGGACATCGACTTTACGTATGTAACCAAGGACACGCTTGCCGACGGCTTCAACTACAAGAAGGACGCCATTCAGACGGTAGACAACAAGGCGGCTTCGCACCGCATCTACAGCGCTCTGTATCAGGGCTTTGAAGATGACAAGACGCTGATCGTCAACGCCGACCGTATGATGGTCATGTACGATAAGATCGCCGACAAGTACACCTCGATGGATATCGGCGGAATTTCGGTCGCAACGCTCGGCTCGGAGCTGAGTTCCGACAACAGCGAGGACAACGAGCTTACCCGTGAGGAAGCCAAGAGTGCCGTCACGTCGCTTCTCGGAAAAATGAAAGAAGACAACGGCAAGATCATGGTAAGCGGCGGTAACGCTTACACTTACCGCTATGCCGATCTGATCACCGACCTGCCTCTGGACAGCAGCCGTAACGTTTATGCCAGCGAAGCCGTTCCGTTCCTCGGAATGGTGCTCCACGGCTATATCGAATATACCGGCACGGCGATCAACCTCGACGGCGACTTCGGTTACAGTGTTCTGAAATGCATCGAAAACGGCGCAAGCCCGTATTTCATCCTCTCGTATACCGATGAGGATGTGGATAACACCTCGGAGCTGAAATCCTTCAAAGAGTTCAGTAAGTATTATTCCATCAAGTACAACATCTGGAAAGATGACCTTGTTTCGACTTATACCGAGCTGAACGACGCTCTGCGTGATGTGAAGGAATGTACCCTTTCCGGTCATGCGTATATTGACGAAAATGTCGTAAAGGTTGAGTATTCGAACGGAAAGACGTTCGTACTGAACTACGGCACAAAGGACTATGATTACGAAGGCAAGACGATCGAACCTTTGGGCTTCATAGTCGTAAACGGTTGAGGAAAGGGGGAATTTCTTGATGAACAATACAGCTGTTAAAGCACCGAAGACCGCCGGCAAGCCGAAAAAGGTAAAAGCGGCGCTTGATTCCAAAAAGGCAAGAGCCGGCTGGATGTTTGTGCTTCCCTTTGCAATCGGTATGTTGATCATTTATCTGCCCATCATATTCGATTCGATCAAGTTCAGCTTCCATCAGATGAATATCGTTCCCGGCGGCGGCTACAGCCTTACATTTGTGGGATGGGAAAATTATTCCGATGCTCTTTTCTCGGATGCGGACTTTGTAAAGATTTTGGTCTCCAGCATCAAGCAGTTGGTACTGGATGTACCGGCTATCGTAATTTTTGCGTTGTTCATGGCGATCGTGCTGAATCAGAAAATGATCGGTCGTGCCGTGTTCCGTGCGATCTTCTTTATCCCGGTCATCATTTCGACCGGTATCATCGACTCGCTCGATCAGAATAACGCAATGTATTCGTACATGAGCTCCGGCTCGATCGATACCGGAAGCCAGTCGACCTCTACGGCGGATCAAATCATCAACGCCGTGGACGTCACAAAGCTTCTCGGCAACATGGTCGTCGGTACCGAGCTTGTGGATTATGTCGTAAACGTTGTAAACAGTATTTTCAATATTGTAAACCGTTCGGGTGTACAGATGCTGGTATTCCTTGCCGGTCTCCAGTCGATTAACCCATCGATTTATGAATCGTGTACCATGGAGGGTGCAACGGCTTGGGAAACCTTCTGGAAGATCACTTTCCCGATGATAAGCCCGATGATCCTGGTTAACGCCATTTACACGGTCATCGACTCCTTTACCTCGCAATCCAATCAGGTCATGTCGTATATCGACGATGTTTACTTAAATGCTTCGGGCGGTCGTGTGCTCAGCTCGGCAATGTCGTGGATCTATTTCGTACTGGTAATTTTACTGCTCGGTCTTGTGGCTTTGATCCTCTCGACCTATGTATTCTACCAGCGCAGAGACTGAGGAAAGGAGGAAAAAAATCATGAACAACCAGGCAACCAAGAAATACGTACACAACGCGGATGCGGAAAAGGAATACAAGAAAGTCGGCTTTTGGAAGCGCCTTCAGCTGCGCGTTCTCTCGCCGCAGTTCCTGATTCAGGTCATCTACAAGATTTTCCGCTTTGTATTGCTGATCGGTATTTCGTATATCATCATTTATCCGTTCTTGACAAAAATTTCCGCTTCCTTCTTCAGCCAGGCAGATTTTGTCGATTCGACGGTAAAGCTTATCCCGCGCCATCCGACGCTCGATACTTACAAAGCCATTATCATTGATAACGATTATTTCCCGCGTCTTTTGAATACGGCGCTGCTCTCGGTATCGACGGCAGTTATCCAGACGCTGATCACTGCGATCATCGGTTACGGCTTTGCCAAGTTCAAGTTCAAGGGAAGAGGCTTGATGTTCGCCCTCGTGGTGCTCACCATGGTCGTTCCCAACCGTACGCTTATGCTTTCAATGTTTATGAAGTTTAAGTACTTCGACATCTACGGCATCTATGCGGGACTGAACCACATCTTCCACTTTACGGCCAAGGCGACGCCTTCGATCGATATGATCAACTCCTTCTGGCCGTTGCTCCTGCTTTCGCTTACGGGTCTCGGTTTTAAGAACGGTCTTTATATCTTCATCTTCCGCCAGTTCTATAAGGGCGTGCCCGACGAACTGGAGGAGGCGGCATATGTGGACGGATCGGGTATTTTCAAGACTTATTTCCGTATCATCCTGCCGCTGACTATTCCGATGATGGTGACAATCTTCATGTTTGCTTTCTCGTGGCAGTGGACCGATACGTATTATTCGTCGCTGTTTTTCACTTCAACGGGACCGAAGCTCTTAAACGGTCTTATCGAGGTGCCGGCGACCATGAATACGGCGTTCGCCGCAGAGGAACTGTACAAATCCGCCATCATGAATACGGCAGGCCTTTTGGTCATCCTTCCGCTGTTTATCATCTTCCTGTTTGCACAAAATGCACTGGTTGAGGGTATCGAGCGTTCGGGTATCGTAGGCTGATTCACTTCAAAAAACAGAACCCGAGAGCTTCGGCTTTCGGGTTCTTTATCGTAAGCCCGAAACAGAATAGAAAAAGAACAAACAGAGATAAATAAGAGATAAAAAAGAGAAAGGAGGAGAACAGATTTGACCGAACAAAACGGACGATTGATGAAAAGCTTTTCGCAGCTTGAAAAGTTATTGAACGATATGTACGGTCGGCAGGAAGGAAAGGGAAGCGTCACCGTTTATATTGATCTCATGAAAGAAAAACAACAAACCGATCGGGACGTTTACGATGTGGACGACTGGGAGGAGGACTTGCGCAGCCTCAAAAATATTCGCTATAAAAGAAATAAAATTGCCCACGAAAGCGAGGCGATGGATGCAGACATGTGTGACGAAGAAGACGTTTTGTGGCTGGAAAAATTTCGGGAACGTGTGATGCGCGGCACGGATCCGCTGGCACAGCTTACCCGAATGAAAGAGCAACAGCGAATCTATGGGGAAAGTTTGGCGAGAGCAAGAAAGCAAAGCAGCACTCCGCTCGACGCACCCGAATATAACGGCAACGCTCGAGGGCGCAGCACCGAAAACGCACCGAGCGAGTGGTGGGGATGGTTCATTCTGATCGTCGCGGCGATAGTGCTGATCTATTGTTTTGTAAGCAAATAACACATCTTGCTCTCGGGAAAATTACCACAAAAACCGTGCCAAAACCCCGAAATTTGTCACAGATGTAAAATCTTTCTGAAGTGACTTGACAAATTCGGGCGCGTGTGCTATCATAAGAGGGCGATCGGGAACGACAGTTTTTCCCGTTTTGCGACAATTTCATATCCGAATGTACCCGATATATACCCGGAATTTACGGCCCGGAAGTTTCTACCGCAAAGCCTAAGAGCGACTATTGGATGAACATGCCCGATTTGTTTCATGGCGGGCGTTGTCGGTGGCAGGATCGGTATTCCTGCCGCTTTTTTGTTTTCTCCGAAAAAATATTTTTCCGTGTCCGCACTCGGACGCGGGCATGCATGGACATATGGAAAGGAATCTCGTATGAAGGCTTTGGAAGAAAAAATACTCCGCGAAGGCAAGGTTCTTCCCGGTGGCGTTTTGAAGGTCGGCGGCTTTTTGAACCAACAGATCGATTCCGCATTTCTTATGGAAATGGGAAGAGACATTGCCGACGCTTTTCGTGCCGACGGCGTCACCAAGGTTTTGACCGTGGAGGCATCGGGTATTGCTTTTGCCGTTGCGGCGGCGGTCGCGCTCGGCGTGCCGATAGTCTTTGCCAAAAAGCACAAGACGCTGAATGTCGATTCCGAGACCTATTCCGCAAACGTTGCTTCGTTTACTCACGGAACGACCTATGATATCCGTGTCCCGAAGGAATACATCACCCCCGAGGATCGCATTCTGATCGTCGACGATTTTCTTGCGTGCGGCAATGCGATCAAAGGACTTTGCGCGATCGTAAAAGACGCGGGCGCGACCGTTGTCGGTGCGTCGGCGGCGATCGAAAAAGGCTTTCAGAAGGGCGGCGACGCACTTCGAAAGGCGGGACTCAAGGTTCATTCGCTCGCCATCGTCGAGTCGATGGACGACAGCGGCATCACGTTCCGCGCATGAGTTTGTGGGTGCAGGAGCGCATGGGTGCGTGAGCGCAGGAGCGCATGAGCACATTTTGATTTTTTCGTTTCGATGTAAATTTATTTACATAAAACCATTTTTAACTTTATGCCGATAAGGCGGGAGGAAAACAATGAAAAAGTTTTTGACACTTGCATTGGTTCTGGCAACGGTTGTTTCCGGAACGGCGATCTTCACCGGTTGTTCGAACAACACCACGGACGACGAGAACAAGGATGCTGTAAACGAAAACAAGGACGGAGAAAACACCGACGACAAGACCGATGATCAGTCCGGTGAGAATACCGACACAAAGGACATTAAAGTCGGCTTTATTTTCCTGCACGACGAAAACTCCACCTATGACAAGAACTTTATGGACGCCGCAACCGCCGCTACCGAAAAGCTCGGCATTGCTTCCGAAAACGTAATGTTCAAGACCAATATTCCCGAGTCGAGCGAGTGCTACGAAGCAGCCGCAGAGCTTGCGGATGCCGGCTGTGACCTCGTATTTGCCGACAGCTTCGGTCATGAAGACTTCATGATCCAGGCAGCCGAGGAATTCACGGACGTAGTATTCTGCCACGCAACCGGTACCAAGGCTCACACCGAAAAGCTTGACAACTTCTACAACGCTTTTGCCGCAATCTATGAAGGTCGTTACCTCGCCGGCGTTGCCGCAGGTCTTAAGCTCAACGAAATGATCGAAGCCGGCGACATCACCGCCGAAGAAGCCAAGATCGGTTATGTCGGCGCATTCCCCTACGCCGAAGTTAAGTCGGGTTACACCTCGTTCTTCCTCGGCGCCCGTTCGGTTTGCGAATCGGCCACCATGGAAGTTAAGTTCACCAACTCCTGGTTTGACATCGCTGCCGAAAAGGAAACCGCAAACGCTCTTATCGCAGACGGTTGTGTCCTGATCAGCCAGCACGCTGACTCCGAAGGCGCTCCGAAGGCTTGCGAAGAAGCAAAGGTTCCGAACATCGCTTACAACCTCGACACCCGCGAGTGGGGTCCCAACACGGCTCTTGTTTCCTCCAAGATCAACTGGGAGCCTTATTTTGAACACATCATCAACGCTGTAGAAAACGGCACCGAAATCGAGCAGGACTTCTGCAAGGGTCTTGCTGACGACGTTGTTCAGCTGATCGGTCTTAACGAGACCGTTGCTGCCGAAGGCACTGCCGAAAAGCTCGAAGAAGTTAAGGCAAAGATCGTCTCGGGCGAGATCAAGGTATTCGATACCGATACCTTCACCGTTAACGGCGAAAAGCTTGAATCCTATCAGGCAGACGTCGACACCGACGACAACTTCACGCCCGACACCGAAGTGGTTTACGACGGTTACTTCCACGAGTCCGAAAAGCGTTCGGCTCCTTACTTTGACGTTGATATCGACGGTATCACCATCAAGTAATTTTTGAAAAACCGTAGGGGCGGGACATACTCATATGTCCCGCTCTCACTCTTTTTTCGCGGCCGATCTTTCGGGTACGCGGTTTTTTGCGTTACGGTGGCGAAAGTTTGCGATGGGCAGAATGTTTGCGCACAAAGACCGTTTTCAATCGCATTTTTGCGCTCGAAGCGGCTGTACCTTTTGCGCCCGAACGTTTTGCCCATATCCCGCTTTTTTGTAATTTCGGTTTTGGTAGGAGGAATTCCCTGTGAGTGCATCGGCAGCAGCCGTACCGGCTATTGAACTTAAGCATATCACCAAGCGCTTCGGAAGCGTTGTGGCAAACAAGGATGTTTGCCTGACGGTCAACAAAGGAGAAATTCTGTCCGTGCTCGGAGAAAACGGCAGCGGCAAAACGACGCTAATGAACATGATCTCGGGCATTTACTTCCCTGATGAGGGACAGATCTTCGTAAACGGCGAGGAAGTGGTGATCCGTTCGCCGAAGGACGCTTTTCGCTGCAAGATCGGCATGATCCATCAGCATTTTAAGCTGGTGAACGTATTTTCCGCCGCCGAGAATATCATTCTCGGTTTGGACGACGGGAAAAAATACGATCTGAAACAGGCGGAAAAGCGCGTCCGTGAGATCAGCGAGCGCTACGGTTTTTCGCTTGACCCGACCAAGAAGATCTATGAGATGTCGGTGTCGGAAAAGCAGACGGTCGAGATCATTCGTGTTCTTTACCGCGAGGCGGATATTCTGATATTGGATGAGCCGACTGCCGTTCTGACCCCGCAGGAGGCGCGAAAGTTGTTTGCTGTTTTGCGCCGCATGCGCGACGACGGCAAGGCGATCGTTATTATCACGCATAAATTGCACGAGGTGCTTTCGCTTTCCGACCGCGTAACGGTTCTGCGCCGCGGTGAATATATCGGAACGGTCAAAACAAGCGAGACAAACGAGACCGCGCTTACCGAAATGATGGTGGGCAAAAAGGTTTCGCTCAACATTGACCGCAGCGAGCCGAAGGATATGGTCGACCGCCTGATCGTGAAGAATGTAAACTGCGTCAGCCGCGAGGGCGTGCCGCTTTTGAAGGATATTTCCTTCACGGCTCGCTCGGGTGAGATCCTCGGGATTGCGGGAATCGCGGGAAGCGGTCAGCGCGAGCTTTTGGAATCGATCGCGGGTCTTCAGAAGCTGGAGAACGGCGAGATTCTGTATCATAATCCGAAAAACGATTTGGTCGAAAATCTGCGCGACAAAACACCGCTTCAGATACGTGAGATGGGCGTCCGTCTCTCCTTTGTGCCCGAGGATCGGCTGGGCATGGGACTGGTCGGCAATATGGATATCGTCGATAATGTCATGCTGCGAAGCTATCGCCGCGGCAAGAGCGCTTTTTTGGAGCGCCGCGCGCCGAAGAATCTTGCCGAGTTTCTCATCCGTCAGCTCGAGGTCGTAACACCGAGCGCCGACACGCCGGTTCGCCGACTTTCGGGCGGCAACGTGCAAAAGGTTTTGGTCGGACGCGAGATTGCCGCCGCACCGACGGTTCTGATGGCGGCTTATCCGGTACGGGGATTGGATATCAACTCCTCTTACATGATCTACAACCTTTTAAATCAGCAAAAAGAACTCGGCACGGCGGTCATTTTTGTCGGCGAGGATCTGGACGTTTTGCTGGAGCTTTGCGACCGAATTTTGGTTTTGTGCGGCGGAAAGATCAGCGGGATCGTCGACGCGCGAAACGCGACCAAGGAACAGGTCGGTCTTTTGATGACCAAAAACGGGGAGGAGGAAAACGCACATGAATAATACGCATGTCGAAAAACACGCGCCGCGTGAGCCGCGCTTTCAGATCGCAAAACGCGACGATATGCCGTGGTATAAATCGTGGGCGGTGCGCGCGATCGCCATTATCCTCGCCCTTTTAGTCTGCGCCTTTGTCATTGTTCTGCTGACGGGACAAAACCCCATTCAGGTCTATTCCGCCATGCTCAAGGGAAATTTCGGCACCAAACGAAAGGTGTGGAATATGCTGCAAAGCCTCGCTATGCTGCTTTGCATCTCGCTTGCTGTGACCCCCGCTTTCAAAATGAAGTTCTGGAACACGGGTGCGGAGGGACAGACGCTGATCGGCGGTCTTGCCGCGGCAGCCTGCATGATCTATCTCGGCAAAATGCCGACGCAGATGCCGGGAGTTGCCGCGATTCTCATCATGCTTTTGGCGAGCATTGCCGCCGGCATGATCTGGGGACTGATTCCCGCTTTTTTTAAAGCAAAATTCGGCACAAATGAAACGCTTTTCACTCTTATGATGAACTATGTCGCCATGCAGCTGGTTTCGTTTTTCATCGTCCTGTGGGAAAATCCGAGAAATTCCAACAACGTCGGCGTTATCAATTCGAAAACGCATTTTGGCTGGCTTCCGTCCCTATTCGGACAAAAATACCTCATCAATATCCTAATCGTCGTCGCAATCACCGTTTTCATGTACGTGTACCTCAAATACAGCAAGCACGGTTATGAAATTTCGGTCGTCGGCGAGAGCGAAAATACGGCGCGTTACATCGGTATCAATGTAAAAAAAGTTATCCTGCGCACCATGGCGCTCTCGGGCGCTCTGTGCGGCGTTGCGGGCATGCTTCTTGTCGCGGGCGCCGATCATACCATCAGCACGGGAACCGTCGGCGGTATGGGCTTTACGGCGATCATGGTGTCATGGCTTGCCAAATTTAATCCGATCGTCATGTCGCTGACCTCATTTTTGATCGTCTTTTTGGAACGCGGTGCGGGTGAGATCGCAACGGCATTTAAACTGAACGAGAGCGTTTCGGATATTCTCACCGGTATTATTCTGTTCTTTATTATCGGCTGTGAATTCTTTGTGCGCTACAAGATTCAGCTTCATTCGGCACATCGTGAAAAGGAGGGGGACTGACAAGTGTTTGCAACGATTATCAATAAAGCAATCGTACAGGGCATTCCTCTTTTGTTCGGCTCGACGGGTGAGATCTTAACCGAAAAATCGGGCAACTTGAACCTCGGTATTCCCGGCATCATGTATATGGGCGGAAGCGCCGGCATTATCGGCGCGTATATCTACGAAAAATCGGTGGAGGTTCCCAATCCCGCTCTTTGCATTCTGATCCCGTTTCTCTGTTCGCTCGTCGGCTCGGCGCTCCTTGCGCTGATCTACAGCTTTCTTACCATCACACTGCGCGCCAATCAGAACGTAACGGGTCTTGCGCTGACGACCTTCGGCGTCGGCTTCGGCGATTTCTTCGGCGGCTCGCTTACCAAGCTCATGGGCTACGGCGGCAACATTTCGGTCAAGACCTCGGCGGATTATTTCAAAACGACACTGCCTTTTGCCGATTCGTGCGGGGCGATCGGAAAGATTTTCTTCTCCTACGGTTTTCTCGCCTATCTTGCCGTTATCATCGCGCTCGTCTGCGCATGGTTTCTGCGCCGCACCCGCGCGGGCCTTTATCTGCGTGCCGTCGGCGAAAATCCCGGTACGGCGGACGCAGCGGGCATCAATGTAACGAAATATAAGTATCTTGCCACCGTCATCGGCGGCGCCATAGCCGGTCTCGGCGGACTTTACTTTATCATGGATTATACCGGCGGTTCGTGGACGAACGGCGGTATGGGCGACCGCGGATGGCTTGCCATTGCCCTCGTCATTTTTGCCATCTGGAGACCCGATATCGGCATTCTCGGCTCATTCCTGTTCGGCGGACTGTATATCGCCTACTCGTACATCAACGGTCTCAGCCGCAGCGCGGTCGCGATTTTCAATATGCTTCCGTATGTGGTCACCATCGTGGTGCTGATCATCACCAGTATGCGCAACAAGAAGGAAAATCAGCCTCCGCAGAGCTTGGGTCTTCCGTATTTCCGCGAGGAAAGGTAAAAACTTTTGCGCTTGTAAGCGAAAACAACAGAGCGGCGCTCCGACCTTTTTGGCTCGGAACGCCGCTTTTATTGTCTCTTTTTTGAAAATTTGAAATTTGCTAAAAACACTTGACAATAGTCCGAAATCGGACTATAATAGTCGCGTTGCCGTTTTAAAAAGGAGCCGTATTTTCATGAATATACCGATACCGATATCGACTAATCTTCCGACGGAGGAAATGCGCCGCATGAACCGACTGATATGCGAGACCGATGCGCTTTATCACGAGATCGCCGTGCGCTTCGGCATTTCCGACAGCACTATGCGCCTTTTGTACCTATTATACAGCGAGGACGGGAAGTGCGCCTTGCGCGCGCTGTACCGTTTCTCAGGGCTTTCCAAGCAAACGGTGCATTCCTCCCTGAACGGATTGGAACAGAAAGAATATGTAACGATTTTGTCCGAGAGCCGCAAAAGCAAGACCGCCGTGCTTACCGAAGCGGGATATTCGCTGTGTGCCGAAACGGTCGCAAGGCTGATCGAAGCCGAAAACCGTACGCTTGCCGCCGTGTCGGGCGAGGAACTTTCCGTATATTTTCGTGTTTGCGAGCATTTTTTGACTGCGCTCGGAAAGGAGCGTTTTGATTCAAATATGAATTAAGACTGGAGAATTTATGATACAACTTTCCGATCATTTTACCTATCACCGCCTTTTGCGGTTTACTTTTCCGTCGATCATTATGATGATCTTCACGTCGATCTACGGCGTTGTGGACGGATTTTTCGTTTCGAATTATGTCGGCAAGACCTCGTTCGCCGCCGTAAATCTGATCATGCCGGTGTTGATGATTCTCGGCTGTGTCGGCTTTATGTTCGGCACGGGCGGCGCGGCGCTTGTCGCTATGACGCTGGGGGAGAAAAAAGAAAAGCGTGCGCGCGAAATTTTTTCGATGAACGTCTGTGTTTCGGCTTTAGCGGGACTTGTGCTTGCTGTTTTGGGTATGATTTTTCTGCGCCCGATCGCGATTCTTTTGAAGGCCGAGGGGCAGTTGCTTGAGGATTGCATTCTGTACGGGCGTATCATTCTCTCCGCGCTTCCGTTTTTTGTTTTGCAATATGAATTCCAGTGCCTTTTCTCCACGGCGGAGAAGCCGAAGCTCGGGCTTTTGGTGACGGTCATTGCGGGTTGCACAAATATGCTTCTCGACGCGCTTTTTGTCGCTGTTTTTAACTTCGGCGTTGTGGGCGCCGCCGTCGCGACGGCGATGAGCCAGTTTGTCGGCGGATTCATTCCGATTTTGTATTTTGCCAAAAAGCGCGGCGAAAGCAAGCTTTATCTTTGCCGCTTTCGCTTTGACGGAAAGGCACTGTTAAAAGCCTGTTCCAACGGTGCTTCGGAATTTATGAGCAATGTTTCGTTCTCGCTGGTCGGCATGCTGTATAACCTCCAGCTCATCCGCTTTGCCGGAGAAAACGGCATTGCCGCATACGGCGTTCTGATGTACGTCAGCATGATCTTTCAGGCAATCTTCATCGGGTATGCGGTCGGAGTGTCACCGATCGTGGGCTATCATTACGGCGCGCAGAATCATGCGGAGCTGAAAGGAATCCTGAAAAAAAGTCTGATCCTTACGGGAATCGCTTCGGTTTTGATGTTCGCCGCGGGCGAGGGATTGGCAAGACCGCTGTCCAAGCTTTTTGTCGGCTATGACGAGACCCTTCTTTCCATCACGCTCGAAGCGTTTTTCATCTATTCGTTTTCGTTCCTGCTCTGCGGTATTCCGATCTTCGGTTCCTCCTTTTTCACGGCGCTGAACGACGGACTGACGTCGGCACTGATCTCGTTTTTGCGAACGCTTGTGTTCCAGGTCGCGTTCGTCTTAATCATGCCCGAGATCTGGCAGCTTACGGGGATCTGGCTTTCCATCGTGTTTGCCGAGGTCGCCGCCGTCGTCGTTACGGTCTGCTTTCTCATTGGGAAACGGAAAAAATACGGTTATTGATTGCCGCAGAATATAAAAAAAGGCGCTCCGCCGAAAAGCGGAGCGCTTTTTGTCTGTTGCCGTGATTTATATGTCGAGTCTTTCGGCGAGCAGTACAAATTGTTCGGTCGAAAGTTCCTCGCCGCGCACGTTCGGTTTTCCGAAAAGCTCGGTGATGAGTGCGGCGAGTGCTTCTTTGGTCGAAAATCCTTCCGCATTCAGCTGCAAAAGTGTGTTTACCAGCGTTTTGCGGCGCATGGAGAAGGCGGCGCGAATGACCTTGGCGGCGCTTTTTATCTGCTTTGGCGTATAACGGGCGGGATGATACAGCGCGATCTTCACAACGGCGGAGTCGACCTTCGGCTTCGGGTTGAAATTGCCCGCCGAGACGTCGAAAAGCTTGGTTGCCTTGCCGTACAGCCCGATCGCCGCTGTGACGGCGCCGTAGTTTTCGCTCCCCGCCGCCGCGCAAAGGCGGCGCGCCACTTCCTTTTGTACCATGACCGTGATAAAATCGAATTCGCCGTATTCCTCCAACAGCTTCATCAGGATCGGCGTTGTGATATAATACGGCAGATTGGCGCAGACCGACACGGGAAGCGCTTTTTCGCCGACGGTGCGGTATTGTGCCAATAGCGGCGCAAGCTCAAGCTCCATAATGTCACGGTTGATCACCGTGACGTTGGGAAAATCGCGAAGCGTTTCCGAAAGGATCGGAATCAATTCCTCGTCGATCTCCACGGCAAGCACGCGCGAAAAGCGCTTGGCAAGCTCTTTTGTCAGAATGCCCGCGCCCGGGCCGATCTCCAGAATTAGACTTTCGGCTTTTCCCGCTTCGGTGTCGAGGTCGGTACATCCCTGCGCAATGCGGGCGGGAATGCGCACATCGGTCAGAAAATTCTGACCGTAGGCTTTTTTCATTTTAAAGTTTTTGTTTTCGTTTGACGGGCGTTCCGGCGAGCGCATGCTGTTCTCCTATCGATTCGTTTTTTGTTGTTTCGGACGCGATTTTTTGTTTTTACTTTACAAGATCGATAAAATCGCGGTCGGTGATGTTCAGCTTTTCGAGAATGACGGCGGCAAGCTCGATAGCGTCCAGCTCTTCAAGTCCGTGCGCGTCCGAGCCGAGCGAGAAGCGGCATCCGCGCGCCTTGGCAATCGACAGAACACGCATGTATCCGTCATTTGCCACCTGCTCGGGCGTGCATTTTGCGCCGAAATAGTGCGCGGGATTGATCTCGGTGCCGATTCCGGCATCCTTTGCGGCGTCAAAGCATTCGGCAAACTGCTCGTCGCTTATCGCGTCGAAAATGCGGTTTTTGTACTCGATGCTTTTGCAAACGGGCAGGAAAGGATGGGCGATCGAGGTGATCAGACCGTGCAGAGGATGTGCGCAAAGAGCGAGAAAACTGCGCACCAGGTAATCGGCATGCAGCGGAATGTTGTTGTCCAGCTCCCGCGGCATAACAAAATCGAGCATGTGCGTGTGCGAATGCGATACGAGCAGAAAATCGAGCTGTTCGGCAACCTCGCGTGAGATTCCGAGAAGCTCCGCACCGCAAAATTCGCTCTCCGCACCGAACAGAACCTTTACTTTGTCAGTATGATACGAAATTTCTTTTTTGATCTCGCAAATATGCGCAAAATCCTGTGTCTCGTAGAATTCGCTTTTCGCGGGAAGGGGAATGCTGCTGTCCCACATGTGATCGGAAAAACCGAGAACCGAAATGCCGCGCTCCTCGGCGTTTCGAATATATGTATCGGGGATTCCCGGTGCCGAGCAGCACAGTGAAAGATGGGTGTGCGTGTGAATATCGTGCGTAAGATAGCGGCGGAAGCTCTTTTCGTTCGGAATCTTTTCCATAGGTCGATCTCCTTTGAACCAAAATTTAAAATGTTCCGTTTCATCCAAGGGGGTTATTATTTTTGGGTTTTCCCGCGATAAAAACGGGGGAGACAAAGCTCCCCCGTAAAAGACATTTTGATTTTACTGTGCGTCCGAACTCGTGTCGGCATCGGTTGCGGCATTGTTGTTTGCCTTCGTCGAAGAGCCGGTCTCGCTGGTCTTAAACTTTTTGTAATTCTTGAGAACCGCTTTGTTGAAGATCGGTGCGCCGAGATAATTGTACGAGACTTTGGAAAGTCCGCTTACCGTCAGCGTGTCGTTCGAACCGAAGAAGAGGGGAGCGCAGGGCGCTTTATCGGCAAGCATGCTTTCCGCCTGCGTATAGATCGAAAAGCGCTCGTCGGCGTTTTTCGCGCCGAGAATGCCGGTGCAGGAGGTAAGCTCGCCGTCCTCGGCATAGGTGTATTCGCCCTTTATAAGCGCGTTGTATTCGTCGTCGTCAAAGCCCGTGACATGCGGCGATACGGGTTCCGCATCGTCGTCAACGGGAACGACACTGCCGGAGAATTCGTTCGCAAACGGGACGAGGAAACCGTAAGCATCCTCGGACAGAGCGCAGTAATCAAAGCCGATAACATCGAAATCGCCCGTTGCCAGTGCCTTTTCAAATTCGGAAATTTCACTTTTCTTGGAGGATTTTACGCTTAGGTTGCTGTTGATCTTGACGGTGAAGCCAAGTTCACCCCAAACACCGCGCACATATTCGGCAACGTCCTTTTCAAAATCGCGGTCGCCGCGGATCGTGATGGTGAGATTGCCCTTCTTTACGCCCGCTTCGTTCAGAAGCGCTCTTGCCTCGTCAAGCTGTGCCGAGGTGTTGAGAACGTTTGCCGCCTTGGAACGGTAATCGGTTTTACCCTTTGCGTCCGCCTTGACCCCGGTCGGAACAAAGCCGGTCGCCGCCGTTACACCGCCGCCCACGATTGAGACGATCTCGTTGCGATCGAGCGCGATCGAAAGAGCCTTGCGCACTCTCGGATCGGAGAGGACCTTGTTGTTCGCGTTGAAGTAATATGTATAAGTCGAGCTGTTGGCATGGCTCTTGATGTTTTTCTCTGCGGCGGTGTAGCCGTCCTTCGAAAACTTTCCGAAGTAGAAGATCTTGGTCGAATCGCCCGCGTCCTTCTTGGCAAGCTGCGTGTCCGCATCCTCGGTAAAATTCAGAATGATGCGGTACGGCGTTACATACTTCGTATATTTGTCGTTCACGCCGAGGTTGCGGTAATACGACGAACGCTCAAGAACGATGGCGTCCTTCGTCCACTGCTTGACCTGGAACGGACCGTTGGTCACGATACTGTTGACGGTGTCGTCGCCGTCGCGCTGTTTTTTCAGCTCAAAGGGCTGTGCCCAGTCCTCGCCGTAGGAATAAACGACGTCCTCGCGCAGAGGCGTGAAAACGGGGTTGGCAAGACAGCGCAGGAAATATTCGACATCGGTAAATTCCTTTTCGAATACAATCTCGACTGTGCTCGAGTTGACCGCCGAGAAGCCAACGTCGTCGATCGTCATCAGTCCCGCTTTTGCCTTGGCGGCATTTTCGATCGGGAACAGAAGCGCTGCGGCGGGATTGCTGTTCGAGGGGGAGAGAAGACGCTTGAAGGTGTAGACCACGTCGTCCGAATCCACGGCGACGCCGTCCGACCAGGAGGTCGAAGCAAGCTTGATGACAAGCTTCAATTTGTCGTCGCGCTCGTCGACTTCGTATTTCCATTCCTTTGCAAGAGCGCCCGAGAGCTTGCCGCTCTCGTTGATCGAGAAGAGGCTTTCGTAAATCAGACTGTAATACTTGCCCATCTCGGAATCGTATGCAATTCTGCCGGGGTCGAGGTCATACGGGAAAGAACCGATATACGCGTTGATTTCCGCACCCTTATCCACAATTTCGTTGCCGTCCGCGTCGTACTTCTTTTTGCTGCATCCCGCGAGAGAGCCGAGGGACAAAGCGGCAGTCAGAAGTAAGCAAAGACCCGCTTTTACCGATACTTTTTTCATGTATGTTCCTCCTAATGATTGGAAAATGCTGTCCTGTTCCGCCTTTTCCGCCCGCGGCGAAAAAGAGCCTTTCCGAGCGGACAAAGCCGCACGGGTACACTTTGAGACAACTACACAACGTAAGTATTATACCATTCTTTTTCAAAATCTGCAAGAAGATTCCGACAGATTTTTCAGAATTTGTCATTTGCACAATTTCCGCGCCGTGCGTTGTGCATTTTGCACAATGCGCAAAATCAAAAAGCCCGTCGGAGACGGGCTTTTTGGTTTTATACGATCGATTTATATACGGTCAAAACAGTCTTTTTATGCCCCGAAGATCGCGTTTGCTTCTTTTTCGAGCGAAGTGACGATGGCGTCGGCACCTTCAAGAGTGGGCGCGCAGGCGTTGAGATAGGCTTTGATCTTCGGCTCGGTTCCCGACGGGCGGATAATGAGACTGCAATCGTTTTCGAGCGTCATCGCAAAGACGTCGGCGGCGGGAAGATCGATGGGGGTGACGTTTCCGCTCGCAATATCGCGGCAGGTCTTGTGAAGATAGTCGGAAACGGCGGTGACCTTCATGCCCGCAAGGGTGTCGGGGGTCTTTTCGCGGAGCGTTTTCATGATGTTCTTCATGGTCTCCATGCCCGCCGCGCCGTCGAAGGCGGCGCTGATCGTCTTGTGACGGAACACACCGAATTCCTTGTAGATATCCTGCATAAAGTCAAGCAGGGTCTTTCCCTGCGATTTGCAGTAGATGGCGGTCTCGCAGATCATTTCGGCGGCAAAAACAGCGTCCTTGTCGCGCACATACGAGCCGGAAAGATAGCCGTAGCTCTCCTCAAAGCCGAGCTGGAAGCGGTCTTCTTCGCCCTTTTCCTCCAAAAGCTTGATCTGCTCGCCGATGTACTTAAAGCCCGTTAAAACGCGGATCATGCGACAGCCGAATTTTTCGGCGACCTTGGCGGCAAGATACGAGCTTACGATGCTTTCGACCGCAACGGGGTTCTTTTCGAGCGTGCCGAGTTCGGTCTTGCGCGAAAGAATATAATAAAGAAGCATACAGCCGACTTCGTTGCCGGTCATCAGACGGTAAACGCCGTCCTTATCACGCACGGCGATTCCGGCGCGGTCGGCGTCGGGGTCGGTGGCGAGAATCAGATCATACGGCTTCTTTTCCGCCATTTTTATGCCAAGCTCAAAGGCTTTGGGAAATTCGGGATTCGGGAAAGGCGTCGTCGGAAAATTGCCGTCGGGCTTTTCCTGCTCGGGAACAACATCGACAGCAACACCCATGCGCGAAAGAACCGTGCGCACCGGAACGTTGCCCGTGCCGTTGAGCGGCGTATACAGAACAGAAAGCGAGCATTTTTCAAAGATCGAAGGATCGATCCGACGGGCAAGCACGGCGGCATAATACGCCTCGAGCATGGCGTCGTCGGTAAAAAGAATCCTGCCGCTCTTTACGCCTTCGTCAAAGTCGATCTTTTTCGTGCCGAAATAATCGACCTTTTCGACGAATGCGGTGGTCTCGTCGGCGTAAAGATCGGTCATCTGACAGCCGTCGGGACCGTAGCATTTGTAGCCGTTGTATTTGGCGGGGTTGTGGCTTGCCGTGATCATAATGCCGGCATCACAGCCGTAATAGCGCACCATGAACGAAAGGACCGGCGTCGGCTCCAGAACGGGGGTGATATAAACGGTCACGCCGTTTGCGGCAAGGACGCTTGCGGCATGGCGGGCGAAAAGCTCGGAATTGATGCGGGGGTCGTACGATACGGCGACTTTGCCGCTCTTGCCTTTAGAGGCGATACAGTCGGCAAGCCCCTGCGTTACGCGCCCCACGGTGTAGATGTTCATGCGGTTGGTTCCCGCGCCGATCACACCGCGCAGTCCCGCCGTTCCGAATTGAAGTTCGGTGTAAAAACGATCGTAGATCTCGTCGGGATCGTGCTCGATCTTTTTCAGCTCTTCGATCAGCGCGGGATCTCCTTTCGCTTTCTCAAGCCATAATGCATACGCTTCGCGGACATTTTTATTCAAATCATTCGACATGATGATACGTTCATCCTCTTTCACTGAAATATGTACGCTGTTATTGTATCAATTTTTGCCCGTTTTGTCAAGGCTCATACGTTTTTTGAAAAAAGTCGATAAAAAATCGTAAAAAGACCGAAAAACGTAATGCCTTGAAAGATAAATTGAATTTTTTTCAAAAAACTCTTGACAAACCCCCGCGCGAATGCTATAATATTTGCCGTTGGGTAATCTGGGTGTGGCTCAGGTGGTAGAGCGCTACCTTGGGGTGGTAGAGGCCGTGGGTTCAAGTCCCGCCACTCAGACCATATCGAGTATTCATAAGGGATTTGATTTTATGAATACTCGATTTTTTTATTCTGATACGGTTTGATGTTGGGAGCAGGTTTTCGCCTGCTCCTTTTTGCTATGCCGTTTTCGGTTCGGTTAAATACTTGGTAGCGACACCTTTTCGGGTATCTGCGACGATATTCGGTCTTTGAGATACCTCGGGTATTTCCACATATCCGACAAAGCGATAGTAGATTACGATTCTCTGTGTTCTGCTTTTGCCGGTGCCTTCTGTTTCAAACACATCAATGTGGTCAATCAGTTCACGGAGCAACGGTGCGGTCAGTCTGTCCATTCGCATAAACCTGCGGATTGCCGAAGTGAAATTCTCGCGTTCCTGTTCTCGCTGTCCGCATTCGGAAAGCTTTTGACGAAGCGTTTTAATTTTTGCTTTCAGCTCCAGCCTTTCCGTTTCATACTTGTGGGACAGTTGCATAAACCATTCGTCGCTTACCTTGCCGGTAGCGTTGTCCTCATATAGCTTTTCATAAAGTTTTGCCACGGTATCGTTTCGCATAATTGCTTTTTGAAGTTCATCTTCATCGTGCCTCTTTTCTTTCATCAGTTCCTTGTCGGTCTTTTGGGCGAGAAGCTCGGCAAAGGCTTCCTCATCCGCAGCCAAAAACTCTGCCATTCTGCGCAGCTCCAGCATCACTACCTGTTCGACCGCGTCTGCCCTGACATAATGCCGATCGGGACACTCACCGCGATAATCCACCTTGTTGTTTGCACATACAAAATAATGAATGTTCTTATTGATTGTGTTCGTATGGTGACGGAGCTTACCGTGGCAGTCACCGCAGAACAGCAAATCGCAGAATATGCTTTTCTCGCCGTTTTGAGGTTTTGGCGCGCGGCGTTTGGTTTTGGCTATGAGCGTCTGTACCTTTTCGAAATCACCCCGTGCAATAATCGGCTCATGAACATCCTTGAATATTGCCCAATTCTCAGGATCGTTAGGAAGTCTTGTTTTGTTCTTAAAAGACTTTGAGCAGGTTTTGAAGTTGATTACATCACCGCAGTATTCCTGCTGAGACAAAATCTTTTGAATTGTTGTCTTGCACCATTTGTATGGATTAGGTTGTGTTTTCTTTCCGCCTCTCGGCAAACCTTTGCTTTGCCAATACGCCATAGGAACAAGTATTTGTTTCTCCTGCAATATTCGCGCGATAGTTTCGTTGCCCTTACCCTCAAGACACATTTTGAAAATGCTTTTTACCACATCTGCCGCATCCGGATCGATAACCCACTTCTTTTTGTTCTCAGCGGATTTCATATATCCGTATGGCGGTTGGGATAACGGTTCTCCCATTGAACCGCGCAAGCGATGCGATGAACGAATTTTCTTGGATATATCCCGTGCGTACATTTCGTTTAAGATGTTTTTGAAAGGTGCAATTTCGCTTTCGCCCTCCTCGCTGTCTATGCCGTCATTAACGGCAATAAAGCGAATATTATGATCAGGGAAATATACATCGGTGTAATTTCCTACCGAAACATAATCTCGTCCGAGTCGGGATAAGTCTTTTACCATTACGGCATAGATATATCCCATTTCGATATCGGAGAGCATCTGCTGAAATCCCGGTCGGTTGAAGTTGGTTCCCGTATATCCGTCATCAACATAGAACTTGGTATCGGTCAGTCCCTTTTCTTTTGCTTTTTGCAAGAGCAGATTCTTTTGATTCACGATGGAATTGCTTTCACCGTCCATTCCGTCGTCACGGGACAACCGGCAATAAAGCGCCGTTATCCCGATTTTGTCTTTTTTAGTTTTTGGCTGCATTGTTTTCCTCCTTTCCGGCAGCCGTACAATCATATTCAGTGTCTATTATATTATCTGCATCGACAGACGGCAAATCTGCGAAATCGCTTGTGAGATAATTCCCGATACGGTTATTCAACAAGGTGTTTTCTCTTGGCTTTTTGTAATCAGGCTTTTGAAATCTCGACTCAACTACATATCTCACTCCGTTAATGACGTACTCTCGAGGGGTACTGCCGAATCCAACAATAAACTTATCCATAAGCACACTCCTTATCTTGCGTCGCGGTTATGCTGACGTTCGTAGTCCTGTTTTACGAGCTTGAGGAGATATGCCTGCATTTCAGCGGGTGTCATAGATTTCGGCACATACTTGCGTATATCGTCTATTGGAATTTTGAGCTTTTCTACTTGATTCGGTTTTATCTCGTTCATAATTTCCGTTACGGCATCATAGTCAAGATTGCCTTCCTCAAATGCTTTTCGCATACGGCGAGCCTGTGCGTGTGACGGAAAAGTTTCGGTTTCATCAATATTGTCAACAATATCTCTCTGTGCATCTTCATCAAGGAATGATAGTTCATATGCCGGGAGCATTTTCATCTTGCCTTTGTCCACATACTCCTGAAGTTCGGGAACAAGGTGGGTTAGGCGAATAAGTCTTTGAACGGTTTTATAGCTGTTGCCGGCTTCATTACCTATTTTTGCCGTAGTTCGATTGTCCTCGGACTTCGGGACATTCTGTCCCAAAGATTTGCCTTGATGAGATAATGCGTCTGCTTTCATACGGTAAGAACGAGCCTTTTCCATAAGCGTTAGATTCTCACGCTGACAATTGGAATCTACCATCATAACCGTGGCCTCATCATGGTCGATAAAATGAACAACCGCGGGGACTTCTTTCATTTCAAGAAGCTCAGCGGCGTGTACTCGGCGGTGACCGGATATGATTTCATATTCTTCAGTGTTGTTCTCAATCGGTCGGACGATAACGCGATTGAGCAGCCCGTATTCTTTGATACTCGCTACAAGCTCGGTCATGGAGCTATCGTCAAGCACCTTAAACGGGTGATTCTCGAACGGGAGAAGCTTTTCGAGTTTAATGTTCATTAGCTTCGGTTTGGGTTGCTTTACTACCTTTTCGGCAGACATTTTGGTTTCGTTTTTCATTCAACATAATCCTTTCGTAATTCATTTTTCTTTTTGTCTGCCGTTTCCTTTGTAAAAAAGAGTGTATAGAAAAATATGCTTGAAACGGCAGTTTGGTTTGCTTGTGTCATAATTACTGCCTTTCAATACTGTTATTTTCGGTTTTCGCCGTAGTGCGCTTCTGCAAATAATCCTTTGAAAGTGATTTCGCAATCGTAATTGTTTATTTCTTTTGATAGTTTGTAATATTTCGTTTTTATCGCTTCTGATAAAATACTGCCACAGAGCCAAATATGGGCCACATTAGTTTCCAGTCTCAACATTAATCTTGTGATTTTGAAAAAGATTTCGGGCGGCTTTTCGTAGACAATCATACCGTTTAGAAGCCAATACAAAACTGTTTTCTCAGGGGCACGGCATAACTCACTGAGCTTTAAGAAATTCTCTTTTTCGCTTTTTGTCATCCGAACGGGGACATAATGCTTTCCGTTTCTCAAGTGTTCACCTCCTTCGACCTTTCAATTTCGATATCCAGCTTTTCGGTCAGCACGTCAGACAATTCTTTCGCTGTTTTGACCGCGTCTTTACAGAGATGACTAAACCGTTGCTCATCCAATGTACCGATTTGATTTAGAACAATTAAGTGGTGGTTTATTTCATCACTGATACATTTAAGTCTGTTGTAATAGCCCTCATAATCAATGTTCGGCGTGTGAACAAGCTTGCAGTTGGCGATAAGATAGCGAATATACTCGGAGCGATTCATACCGAGCTTTTCGGCTTTACGGTCGATTTGTTTCAGTTCCTTATCCGTCAGCCAAAACTTAATTCTTTCAGTTCTTTTTTCTATAGTGAACAACTTCCTTTCATAATTAGATTTTTTCTTCGGGGGGGTTTTAGGGGGGCGTATAGCAACCCCTAACAAGTGTGTTTGCGGTGTGTGCACCCAAACGCGATGCTTGCTAATGCAATGCCATTTGCAAGCAAATAGAATTTGGTGCACCCAAATTCAGTGCTTGCTAAACCTGTGCCATCCGCAGATGTCGTTTTAATACAATCAGTTTTAATCACCTCTTTTCTGAATTTTTGCATAATTAAAGACCGACTTTTCAGCCGATCCTAATTACTATACGGCAGCAAAGCATCAAGGTGATGCTTTGGCAAATATTATCGGAAGCGGCTTCCGATATTCACCGTTCTTACCAACTGCCTGTCTTACGCACACGAATCAAATATGCTTTAATTTCTTTAACAGTATACCCCATCCGGTACAGCTTCGCAGCTATTGTTGCCGCTTCAATGACGCTGTCTTCACTGTAACCGTCCTGCACCAGCATTCTGCCGAGCTGTTCAATAATTTCACCTTTTTGATAGCAGGCCGGTCTTGAATTATCTATCCTGAAAATTTTTTCAAGATACGGAATATCGCTGTTATCCTCTAAAAGTCCAAACACGGCGCCACGGTAATATTCTGAAATATGCGCTCTGTGCGTACGGTCAATATCCGATTCACATATGGCTTTCATGTCCTCCCTATGATCTCTTTGGTATACTGTCGGTCTTCCTCGGCGTTTTTTATTTTCGGAAGCGGTTTCCGAAATTCCGATTTCCTCTTTTTTCAAAATGTTTTCCTCCTTGATTTTTTTAATTTCGTTTTTTGCTTTCCATATACAGTACAGGGTCAAAATTCAAAAATGTTCCTGCGTCCGTAAAAAAATTTTCGGATTTTTCAAAAATATTTTTTGCGCATAAAAAACGGCGGTGCCCCTTATTTGGTGGAACACCGCCGTAAATTATTACTTATTCAGTTTTCAAACCCCAAAAAATCTTTGAAATTCTTATTCATTATTTTCATTCGTTTGCTGACTGCACTGTGGGTTTTGTAGCCGAGCCGTTTTGCAATTTCTTTTTGAGTAATCCCTTTTTCCGAAAGATAATATATCTCTTTGTCGGTGCTGTTCAGTGTTTTGGCGAACTCATCACGCAGGAATATATACCGCCGTTCTTCCTCGGGGTCATTTGAAAAAAACATTTTTGCGCCTTCAATATCGGTTGTTTCGTCCTCCGATAACTCGCTGAAAAGGAGCGGCGCGCCGAGCTTGGTTTTGCAATGAGTCCACTTGTTGTAAAAGTTTATTTTGTCCTGATTCAACCGTTCTGTAAAATCTTCGTGTTGAGGGATTTTTTTAGAAACACCGAAAATTGCTGGAACCTGCTGACCCTGCATAACCGTTTCAATCAGCGTTTCGTCAATTACTCCGGCAACCTTTTCAACTACCGTATGTATTTCTTCGTCGGTAAGATCGTCAGCCTCTTTGCCTACGGACTTCGCATAGCAGTCAATCCCGAGCATAACCGGCTCGCCGTACATTTCAAAAAATCTGTCAATATATTCGTTCAGCTTGTCCGGATCCGTGTAGATTTCAGAAATCTGCTCGGAAAAATATTCCGCGTCGGCATTCTCCAAAAGGTTTACCGGATAGTCTTTTGAAAAGTTTTTCATTTTCCGATTAACACCGAGCGGACGCAAATTTCCGAGCCAGTATTCCCCGAAAATCTTTTTGGTGCGAACAAAAATTTCAGCCTGTTCGCCTTTTAAATTACATTCGCGGTTCAGCGTTATATTTGCCGTAAAATCGTTGTTTTGAAAGAATGATTGCAGTTCCGACAACTGTTCCGGTGTGAATTTGATTTTATTTGCCATAGACCTGCCTCCTCGGATTTATGCTTTTATTTTAGCATAGCAACTGTCCGAAATACAGTACATTTTCTTGCACCGTTCTCTTGAACACCGACTTTAAGTTGCTCATGTTCTCCACATCAAGCAAAGATAGAAACCTTCGTAATTTTCTCTGTTTTTGTCAGTCTTACTTTATGATGGAGCTCATTTTCTACTGACGAGTGTTCAATTTCAACTTACAAGTTGCAATCGTTTTATAGCCCTTGGACAACATCCATATCCAGTTGCTTTTTTCTTTCTTTCCAGTCGGGCATTTGTACAGTCAGAAAATCATAAAAATCCTTGCTGTGATTTGGATATAGAAGATGAGTTAATTCATGAAGTATTACATACTGAATACACCGAATATCAGCTTTTAAAAGATATTCATTAAGTGTTATTTTGCATTTATTAGGAGTACAGCTACCCCAAAGAGTTTTCATCTTTTTTATGCAAAGTATCGGTCGGTCAATGCCGTATTTTTTGAATACTCTGTCAAAACACAGATCGGTTTCTTTCTGAAACAATGTTCGTGCTGTTTCTCTCCACCACATTGTAAATGTTCTTTGTAGCATATCCTCATCATCGGTTTTTCTGAGGTAAACAACCACCTTTTTTTCATCAACTTCAACATGGTTTTGCAAAGATGCCTCTTTTAAAATACGCATATCTTTTCCCAGAAACTGTGTTGAAGAACCATTGCGAATGTCCGACAGATTATTATATCCACTTGACTTTTTGTATTTTGTGATCTGATCATCTATCCATTTAGTCCTTTGATTAAGGAAGTTATCTATCCAATCGGTTGGAACTTGTTCCGGTACCGATAAAAATACAGTTAGCGAACGGAAAACTTTCAGATGCACATTTTTGATTCTTTTGCGATAAATCTCAACTTTGACCGAACCGTTTATCGGGCTTAAGTATAATTCTTTTTCTTTCATTAGTATCTTGCAACCGCAACTTTCATAATTTCATCAATGATAATATCTAACATTTCAATATTTGAATTGTCAATTTTTACGCTGATTTCATCAAACATATCGAAAAGACAATCATCAAGCGCACGGTGTATTTGCTTATGCACCACTTCATTGTGCTTCCAATCACGTTTTGCATTGTCTGCAACAGCTTTCGTAATTCTTTTTGAATAATCAGCAATTGTGTTTTCAATACTGTCGGTGATATTGATTTTGGATTTTGAGCGAACAGTAGTAACCACCGCACCATAGAATGCCTTAGCATCGCTATCATTTGCAATAGAAACCGGGTAGTCTTTTGTCATTCGCCCATTACGGAAATCATCGGCCATTGCTTCCATTGTTGTGAAATACTTATCGGCATCTCTTGTCTTATCGTATTCTGCAAGCGTGGTTTTAATTTTGGTAGAGAACTCCTCGAACAAGAGAGGGTCATCGTAGCGAACCTGTTTTAATTCAGCTTCAATACGGGTTTTAATTTTATCCGCTTTAACATTGCTCGGTTCATCCCTGCTTAAAAGATTTTTCATTGCTTTTTCATCAGTGATGGAAACCGGCTTGATAATTTGATGAACTTCTGTTGCATTAACAAATGTATCAAGAAGATTTTTGATGCCAGCTTCATATTTGGAAAGGTCGATTTCGTTATCAAATCTTTCTATGACACTCTGGCGAAGTTTATCAAAAAATCTGTAATCGCTACGATATTTTTCCAGTTTATCAAATCCGATTTCGACAAAAATATCTCTGTTTGTTAAAGCAAGATTCAAATGGTTTGCATAGGTTTTTAGTTTCTCATAGAATTCGTTCCGCTTTGCATCATCTTTGAGACTCATTTGCCATGTGTCCGATGTTGCATTTTTGTCAATATCGGCAAACATATTCCACAGTTCTTCATGTGATGCTTCAAGTTTATTTTTTTCATCAATCGGTCCGAGAATAGAACCTTCAATATCTTCTTGGTCGTAAGAATTCATAGAAGATTCCGCATCATCATAAAGGTCTACTGCCGTTCTTAATTTTTTAAAAATGCCCCAATAGTCAACAATAAGTCCGAAGTCTTTGCCTTTATAAACACGGTTTACACGGGCGATAGCCTGCAAAAGATTATGCTCCTGTAATGTCTTATCAACATATAATACCCCGGCAACGGGAGCGTCAAAACCGGTGAGCAACATATCTTTTACAATAAGCATATTGATTTCGCCTTCGGGATTCTTAAAATCCTCACAAACGGAATCGCAATATTTTTCATCATTATCCCCAAACAGCGGTTTGACATGTTTGTCATGGTAGTCTTTGATTTTCTTAATTGATGCCGAAGTCACATCATCATCGTTGCCTTCTCGTTTGTCACCAAAAGTAATAACAACACGGGGATTTGCTTTCTTGCCGGGCAAGGACGAAATGATATTATACATATCAACGGCAGTAGCACGAGACGAGCAAACAACCATTGCCTTAAGACCTTTCGGCAAGCAATAGTTGACAAAGTGGTCATAAATATCAAAGGCAATCAAGTTAATACGGCTGCTTGCCTCAGCAAGTTTTGACCATTTGCTATACTTCGCTTTAAGCTCTTGCTTTTTGTCATCAGGCAGGTTTTCGGTAAGACTATCGAAAAAGGCATCAATCGTATTTGAAGGATCGTTTTGCTTTACTTTTCTGCCTTCATATACAAGGGGAACGGTAATCTTATCCTCAATAGAACGTTTCATCGTATAATTGTGGATTGGATCACCGAACTTTTTATATGTGTTCTTCTTGGATTTTGAAATGAGAGGTGTTCCGGTAAATGCAATCAATGTGGCGTTGGGTAAAACCTCACGCATATAGTTATACATAGCACTGTACTGAGAACGGTGTGCTTCATCAATTAAAACATAGAACTTTTCGCTGTCCACCTCAAGATAGTGGTTCTTACATACGGTTTCAAATTTATTGATAAGGGTGGTAATAACAAGATTACCTTTATCTTTCAAGAGCGTTTTGAGACCTTTGCCCGTTGCAGCGCGTACAGGTGTCATTTGGGAATTGGCAAAGTTATCCCGTATTTGCTTATCCAAGTTTACACGGTCTGTTACAATAACAAAGCGGGGGTGTTCTTTTGCTTTTAATGACTGAATTTTTTTGACAAGCATGACCATGGTAAGCGATTTACCACTGCCTTGTGTATGCCAAATAACGCCGCCGGTCGTTCCTTTGTTATCTTCGCCGTTGATGCGTTTGACGGCATTTTCAACGGCAAAGAACTGTTGATGACGGCATATTTTTTTTATGTTGCTATCGTATAAAATGTAATCATGAATAAGCGTTAATAGTCTTTTCTTATCGAGCAATGATGCGGTAATTCTGTCTTGTTCCAAAATCTGACCGTCGGGAGAACAGTTTTGGCAGATTTGTTTTTGCCAATCTACATCATCCTCACGCCACTCAACGAAATAATCGGCGGTTGTTCCGCAAGTTCCGTAAACAACTTTATTAGGATTCATAGCCATGACAAGCTGTGTGAACTTAAATAAATGAGGAATATACTCGGGCCCCATGTTGCGAACATTTTGGAGTACCCCTTCTTTTACATCCACACTCGACTTCTTGCACTCGATAACGGCAAGAGGAATACCGTTAACCATAATAACAACATCAGGGCGAGCATACTGTCCATTAGGTCTTTCAACACTGAATTCTTCCGTCACCTGCCAGATGTTGTTTGCCGGATGTTCAAAGTCTATGTATGATAAATCAAAGGACTGCCGAACCGGGACATCCTGATCTATAACTACATTTTCTTCAAGACTGATGCCGAGCGTCAGAAGATTATAAATTTCTTTGCTTGCCATGGAAAGCCCCTGCAAAAGAGAAGCGTCCAAAGCGTTCACGGCACGCTGAACAGACTCACCGGAAAAGTTGAGTTCATAGTTTTTATATTTAAAAGATTGCGTATTCAAAAAGCGAATAAGCTCATCCGTGAAAATCACCTTGGATAAGCTTCCTCTTTTTTGTTCCGCCTCACTACGTGATACATATTGATAACCCATTTTCTGCAAGAAGGCAATAAGCCTGTCTTGGCATTCGGGACGTTCGTTAAAAATATAATGGTTCGGCATTTCGGTTCCTCTCGTTAATTCTTTTTACTTTCAAGCATCATTTGCACTTTCTTGGCTGACTCAATGAAATCTTTTTCGACCTGCGACAACTCATCGATATTTTGCTTTTTATATTTGGAATATTCCTCGCCGGCTTTTGCCAAAGCCATTTCATGAGAAATCGTTCCGGCATTTTGCAACACTTCGCTGTCGCTCATCTGAAGGAAATCATCAAGTTTATTGACCCATTCGCGCATGGTCATAGTTTTGCGACGAAGTGCCTGTAATTCCGCAAAGTCGAGATATGCCGATGTAATAGCATTCAACTCTTTGAGTTCGCTTTCGGATAGATAATTCTTTGCATTTGCAATATCCGTTTTTTGCGGTTTATTCCCTTTGAAACTTGTGAGTCCCATAAATGGCTTTGTGCAATCGGCACGAAGATAAACAAGCTCCGGTGCGGTGTGACCGGTAACAGCATAATGCATTTTATTTTGAACGGTTTTGAAAAACAAAATACTTGTCTCGGCTTTCTTATCGTAATCGATACTTGTAGCATAAATATCGAGAATCTGACGGTAAAACACTCTTTCGCTTGAACGAATGTCACGAATCCTGTCTAAAAGTTCTTTGAAGTAATCTCCGCCGCCGGATGATTTCAGTAAATCATCGTTCATGGCAAAGCCTTTGATAAGATACTCTTTCAAAACACTGTTTGCCCAAATGCGAAACTGCGTACCACGCAAGGATTTCACACGGTAACCGACTGAGATAATAACATCAAGATTATAGTAATGCGTGTTATAAGGCTTACCGTCTGCGGCAGTTGTCAAGAAATCCTTGACAACTGAAGTTTCGTTCAATTCGCCTTCCTTGAAGCAGTTATTTATATGATAACTGATGTTTTGCTTTGTCGTTTGAAAAAGTTCAGCCATTTGTGCCTGATTTAACCAAACAGTTTCATCTTCAAAAGTAACATCAATTTTTGTCAAACCGTCTTCGGTTTGGTACATGATAATTTGGTTGTTATCGTTCATACTTCAACCCTCACAATTCCGTTCAAAAGATATTGCTGTATAGCTTTGCGTTGCTGAATTAGTAATTGGTATTTTTCTTTTTGCTTGTTAATGTTATTTTCGAGTGAAGAAAAATAATTTGATAACTTTACTTGGACATTCATTGGTGGAACATGTACTTCAATTTTGAGAAAATCATCGGGATTTATTTTATATTGACCATAAAACGCACCTTGACGATAATTAATAATTCTATTCATATTTCTCGGTAATTGAATAATCTCATTTATGATATTTGGAATTGCTTTTTCATTTATTCCAAACACTTCATAAACAACAGAAATCACAGCAGTTCCGTATTTATTTAATCCTATTGAGCCAACATCAAGGTTATTTGAACTGTAGATAAAATCGTTCAAATATGTTATTTTATATTTTTTATTATCATCTTTTACTAATTGACTACGATCATATCGTTCGCCCTTTTCAGAAATACCTTCATAAGCAATAAATGCCATTAAAGGTGCTTTCGTTGAGGGAATTTGAGTTTCATTTCTCTTGAACAAAAAACAACTTAAAGGATGTTTTTCCCAATACTTTGACCCCGATGTAAGAACTTGTTTAATATAACCATCTTTTTGATTCTTCAGTTTCTTAATATACTTCTCTTGCAACTCAATCGCTTTATCCCATTTCATTAGGATTTCGGCAATCTTTTCTTGCTCGGCGGTGGATTTGGGATAGGCACATTTGATTCCTGTTATGGTGTTTCTATTAAGCCCATATACTTTGAAGCCGGAGGCAAGCTTTTTAAATTGCTTTTTAATATACTCCGGTCGGGTTAAGTACTGCTTATAATATTTTGATAATTCTTTTCCCCTGGGCTTACCATAGATTATATGTAGTCCCGCAATAAATGGTTTGTTCTCCGGATTGTCAATCAAAACCGAACGAGAGGTGCCTTCTAAATCTTCAGAAGCATCCAAAAATGCAACATCTCCATCTTGCATTAAGAACGATTCGTCGCCTTTGATTTTTGTATCATACTTTGGCAACTTAGAATATTGTTCTAACGATGCAATGTTAAAGTCAGATCGGTGCATATCCCCGTAATGCAAGTATTCAATGCCATTCTCCGAGAGTTCTTCTCTTGATTTGCTCAATCCTCCATTAAAGGAAAAAAGATCCCCGAAAGTTTTATCCGTAACCCAATCACACGGAAAAATACCGAACTCGGTTTCCTTATAACCCGTCGGCACTTGTCCGTTATTTATCTGTTCAATTCGTTGTTTGATTTCAGAAGTCATTTTTTCACCTTCATAGCAGACTTAATATCATTCACAAAAAATGATAACAAGTTGCCTTTCTTAACTCGTTTGACGCCCATATCGTGACGCATTTCATTCATTATGCTTTCTAATAAAAACAAGTTGTTTTTTGCCGATTCTGGATTTGCACCATTAAGTCTGAATTTGACCCACTTATCCGCAACCTTTTTTGAACCCCAAAGTGTTAGTTCTTCAGAAAATGAAAGCATATCTTTAACCATTTGTTCTTCAGAATAACTGCCTGGTTTTTTACTGTTTTGCTGAACTTTATAAACCATTGATATAAACTCGCCATATGACTTTTCGCGCTTTTGTGCCAAGTAGTCTTCTCTTGATTTTTTATATTCAATGCATTTTGCAACAACTGAACTTAGAACAACACCTATCAATGATACGCTACCTGTAATCAATGCCACAATGACTACCGCATCAAGTTTCGAAGCGATTTCTTTCAACCAGTCTACAAAATTTCCTATTCCAATACCTATATACTTAAATCCTAAGTATAATACAAGAATTGCTAACGACAATAATGCCAAAAGCAACACAAGACCTATAACAAAGTTCAAACGAGGATGTCTTTCGGAAAACGGTCTATTGTCTTTTTGCTTTCCCATATTCTTCTCCCATTATGTGTATTTATATTATTGGTTGAGCGCAGTAGCTGCGCTTGCATCGTTTGTTAATACTAAGGTAATTGCATAGGCGGCAAATGATGCCGCAGATTTTGCGAAGTTGAATAGTGAATTGCTATTGCCCATTGGCATCATCCCCTTTTTTCTTTTATTTGTTATGCGGTATTCGATGCAAGCGGCTACCGTCTCCACCCATAGGTGGCTATTATCTAATTGTCCACACTTCTATACCTTTGTCTGTGTGAACAATCGCTTTTACATTATCTCCGGTATGGGTTGCATTTCTAAATTTTGTCTTAAATGTTTCCCACTTTTCATTAGTTACAATCTGATATGTTGATTCCGTTATTTGCTTTCCGTTATATTTATCTATCAACCCGTAGAGCTCGCTATATTCATCAGAACTTGCATAGTTTAAATCGTAAGTAATAAATCTTGTAACCATAAATAATGCTCCTTCTTATTTCAATCCTAATTCTTCAAGATACTTGTCCATTTCAGCTTCTACGACGGAAATCTGCGCTTTCAGTTCTGCAATCTCAGCATTAACAGCATCAATATCGATAATTTCTTCTTCCTCAAAGGTATCAACATAACGAGGGATGTTAAGATTATATTCGTTTTCTTTGATTTCATTGAGCGTCGCCACATGGCTGTACTTATCGTTTTCGGCGCTTTCGCCGTTACGGTATGCCTTATAAGTATCGACAATTTTCGCAATATCTTCATCACGAAGAACATTCTTTGCTTTATCTTTCTTGAACTGCTTTGAAGCGTCAATAAAGAGAACATCGGAATTGTTTCTGCCTTTTCGAAAGACAATGATACAAGCAGGAATTGAAGTGCCGTAGAACAGATTTTCGGGCAAACCGATAACTGCATCAATCAAGTTTTTATTCACAATAGCCTGACGAATTTTGCCTTCGCTTGCACCTCTGAACAGAACACCGTGAGGAGCAACAGCGGCAACTCGTCCGTTTCCGCTCATAGATGCAATCATATGAAGAAGAAAAGCCCAGTCGCCCTTGCTTGCAGGGGGGACTCCTATATCAAAGCGGTGCCAGCGGTCAAGCCCGGGTTCCATTTTAAATTCTTTTTTCTTTCCTTTTTTAGACTTGTCCGTTTCTTCATCCACAGAAACCTCACCGCCGGGATTAAAGCCGGATGCCCATTTATCCAGGCTGAAAGGCATGTTGGCAACGATGCAGTCGAATTTCATAAGGTTGCCGTCGCTGTCAAGATGCTGAGGGTTGGCAAGGGTATCGCCCCATTTAATATTGGCATCCTGAATATCGTGGATAAACATATTCATACGAGCCATTGAAATGGAAGAATTGTTCTTCTCCTGCCCGTACATCTGCACTTTATCAAATCCGCCTTTTCTCGCCGCACGAATAAGTAAAGAGCCCGAACCGCAAGTGGGGTCATAAACGCGGTCACCCTCAACCGGAGAGACAATTTGTGCCATAACCTCGGAAACCTGCTGTGGGGTGAAGAACGAGCCTGCCTTTTTGCCTGCCATTGTGGCAAACTCGCCAATCATATACTCATATGCATCACCGATAATATCGGCAGGTACTTGGTTTTCTTTAACTTCTATATTACTCGGATGCAAATCAAGGTCGGCAAAATCGTTAAGCAAATTGCGAAGAATCGGATTCTTTTGCTCTTTCTTGCCAAGATTGCTCTCGCTGTTAAAATCAATACCACGGAAAATGCCGCTCAAAATGGCATTGGAGCTTTCAAGACCGGTAAGTGCTTCACTGATTTTTGTTCCCAAATCGGGGGCGAACTGATTTTCAAGGAGATAATCAAAGGTATACTCTTTCTTTAATGAAAAGGGCAGATTTGCAATTTGACGTTCAAGTCGAATACCGCTGTATTCTTTTTCAAGCTCTTTTACATTTTCATCAAAAGTATCGCTGAGATATTTGACAAAAAACATTGAAAGAACATAGTCTTTGTAATTTGAAGCGTCAATGTTATCACGGAAGGTGTTAGCCCCTGCCCATAATGCGCGCTTAATATCATCAAAAGTTGTCTTAGCCATTTTTCTTTCCTCCGAGCATCTTAATTGCTTTGTTGATAGTGTAATTCATTTTTATATTTTCAAGCTCTGCGAGCCGAATTCGTTTCTTTTTCAATTCAATTCCGTTATGCCAAAGCGAGCCGATCGCCTTTTGTGTTTTGATATCAGGAAATGGAATGCTCATTTCTTCAAGATCAGTTCTGCTAATTGATTTCATGACAGCTCCGATAGAACTTTCTTTGGATAGACTTCCGATTTGCTCATTTAATATCATAGCAAGATATTTAGAGTCCACCTTGTCATTGGGAGTGATGATAATAAGGTTGTTTCCACAATAAATACCATTATCAATGCTATCAATATAATTTACAAAGGTAGGAGCGATTCTTTTTACAATGATATCATTCTTATGTAAAAGCCAGTTTTCGTCCGGATGTACATAGTTTACAGATAGATGTTTATCGATTTCATTGTCTACTAAAAAGTTTGCACATACAAGCCATTTGGTTGGAGCTGCTGATGGTTTTGACCTCGACGGAGTGACTGTGCAGAAATTGATGTTAGCAATTTCACTAAGTTTTATGTGTTTCATTGGCAACCTCTTTTTGAAATGAGGCACAGTAAGATAGAATCCTGTGCCTGTTTTCTTTAATATCTCGGAAGAGAACCGAGATTATCTGATTTTATGTTGTTTGCATCTGTACGAAGATATGAGTTGTCAACTACACGAACATCTTCGCCAACAGTCCAATTACCATAACGATAATACTTGGTCTTTGTAACATTGGGATGCCCGTTTATGAAGTTAATCATATCCCGCTTGGTGCATTCTTTTGTGGCAGCAGAGTAAAGGTCGTTTGTCCACTTTAATTTCGCAATATATTCATTCCCATATCTATCCTGCTCGTAATGCACTTTATCAATGTATACCATCTTATTCTCCTTTCGTTTGAATTAACAAATAGATGGCATCTTGACTAATCCATAAAAATATGGTATACTATATACGCTACTATAGAGTATTACAAGATGCTCATCGGCGCCCTGAATTTCTACCAAATTCAGGGCGTTTTTCTTTGTTGTAACTATTATACCGCAACATTTATCGTTTGTCAAGTCGTTTTTTAGGATATTTGTGTTGTAAAACAGATACAGCAATATTATGTGATGCTTGAGCGGATTTTTCGGTGGATTTGTGAAATCACCATAGCCTTGCCGTAAAATGAAAAGCGGAGTCATGTTTCAGACTCCGCCGTTTCAACAATATATGAGTTCTTCTATTACAACATTTGTCACCCGTGCTTTGATATTATTCATCCGTCCTACCCATTCAATTTGGTTCTCAATTTTTAGTTGCTCGTTGATGCCCTCAATCTTGGCGTACTGTTTCACAAGCAGCTCGAACATTTCCTGTGCGTCCCGATCAAGATCACGCAGATACTGCTCAAGCGTTCCTTTCATACGCATAACATTGATTACTGTCGGGCTGTGCTTTTTCAAGTAAGCATAGTGCCGCTGTCCCCAAACACCTATGTTCTTCACAAATTCATCTTTCATACTCTCACACTCACTTTCTTTGACGGTGCTTTAATGATTTTGACAAGCAAATCATACACATCCTCGGTCGGTTTGTTTTGCTCAATATACATTGTTCTTGCGGCATTGACACAACCGATGAGCAGGCGGTGCTCAAAATCATCAAGGGTTACTTTGTGCTTAACATCTTGAACTTTCATAATGCAAAATCCTCCTTTGCAAGTACATTGTACCGCAAAAGAGGATTATTGAAAAATGTGCGTTTTTGAAAATATGATTGTACGGTTTCGGTGTGTTTATTAAATCCCTTATGAACATCCGTACCAAATAAAGCCGAAAACGGTTCGTTTTCGGCTTTGTTTTTTGCATTTTCGGGGCAAAATCGAGCGTTTTCCCACCACTTTCGCACCACCCGAAATTCCGAAAATTTTTTGACCAAATGTTTGACCACAGTTGGAGCCGGTGCGATTCGTTTGGCTGCTTCTGTTCCGGCGGGTGTGCGCAAACTAAATAGTTCAAAGGTTCCCGGAAATATTCTCTCCGAGAACCTTTTTCCTTGTTTCCTGCGTATCCGTTTTTATCCTTACATTTTATTCATCATTGAAAAACATCACGTTTTGTGTTATAATATGGCCGTACAACTTCTTATCCCATATATGACGTGTCATTGCAAGTGGCATTTCATCGAGAAGCGGAGTTCTCGCCCGCTTTTCATTGGGGCATACGGTGTTGCAAAAATTCAAGTGTAGTGTGCGAAGACTGTACAAGGTATAGTTATGAGAAAAAGACTATCTGAACTGAAATCGTTCAATTGGCGACTATGGATTTCCCTTTGCGCTCTTGCTTTGATTCCTGCTGTCTATCAAACGGTCAAAACCTTCCTGATATCTGCCGGCGGACAAGACGGCGCATTTGATATCATCGGACAAATGGAATGGTTTGATCTGATTAACGAAACCTTGCAGGCGTTTCTGATTATACCGCTGTATTCTGTCCTGAACAAAATTTTCAAAAATCACAAAGACGACTTTGCGGAAACAACCTTCAAAACAGGACTCTGCGCCTTTGTTTTGTACACGCTCTTTTCGGTCGGCGTTCTGATCTACGGTTCAGCGCTCATCGGCGCCATGAATCCGGGCGAGATCGACTTGGCTGTCACCTCTGCCTATCTGCGCCTTGAAACGATCGCTTTTATGACGGGTATCATCGTCAGCTTTGCCAATGTTGTTTTTGTCGTTATCGGCAAGGACAAAAATGTGTACATTTTTCTCGGCGTCCGCACGATGCTGTCGGTGCTTGCCGATTTTCTGCTGATTCCGAATTTCGGTGTGTACGGCGTGGCGATATCCAATATTATCGCCAACACTCTTTTGTCGGCGGTTTGTATTTTGCTCCTTTACAAGCAGGGACATATCCGTTTTTGCCGATTCAAAAGATTCGACGGCGCTATGCTTCTCGAATGGTGCAAGACGGGAGCGTTTTCGGGGCTTCAACAATTCGTCGACAACTTCATCTACGCCGTTATGGTCTGCAAAATGGTGAATATGGTTGCCGAGCAGGGCAATTATTGGATTGCAAACAATTTTATATGGGGCTGGCTGCTGATTCCGATCTCCGCACTTGCCGAGGTCATCCGCTCGGACTGCAAGGACGGCTACAAAAAACTGAAGCAGTTCAATTACTACTTCATAGCCGCCGCAAGCGTTGTGCTTTGGGCGGTTACAATTCCGACATGGACTCCGTTTTTCCGTTATGCGCAGAATCTCGGAAATGCGGATGAAATTTTCTCCATTGTCATCAAACTTGTACCCTTCTATATCGCGTATGCGGGGTGTGCAATCATCGACAACATCTTCATAGGCTTGGGCAAAACCGGCTGCAACGCCGTCAATTCACTGATTATAAACCTCGGCTATTACGGTATTTTCTATATTCTGTACCGAACGAACACCATCACATTTGATATGAACACGATCATCCGGATGTTCGGCTTCGGCATGGTCGTGCATTACGGAATTTCGCTTATTCAGGAGAGGATTGTCTTCGGGAAAAGAGAACGGATTCCCGTCGACAAATCGTGACAGCAAAAAAGGCTTTGGAAAAATTCAAAGCCTTTTTCTCGGTTTGCCGAACCGTCCGCCGTCCGCAAAACAGAATTTACACATTATAGCCTTTTTTAACGATCACATCGACCACGCTGTCGGCAAGCTTTACGCATTCGTCCTTGTCGGGCGCTTCGACCATGACGCGCACGACGGGTTCGGTGCCGCTCTTGCGCAGAAGGATTCTTCCGTCGTCTCCGAGCGTTTGCTCGACCGCCTCTTTGGCGCTCAGCACGTCGGGATCGGAAAGAACGGCGTTTTTGTCGGCGACGCGTACATTTTTGGTAATTTGCGGATAGAGCTTAAAATCTTCGAGAAGCTTCGAAATCGGGAGCTTCTTTTCCATATAGACCTCCATGATCTTCAGCGCGGTGATCAAGCCGTCGCCGGTGGTGGCATATTTCGAGAAGATGATGTGTCCCGACTCCTCACCGCCCAAACGAAAGCCGCCGCTCTGCATGGCTTCGTACACATATTTATCGCCCACATCGGTCTTGACATAATCGATTCCCTTTGCGTCAAGCGCCTTGTAAAGACCCATGTTGGACATGACTGTCGTAGCGACGGTATTTTTGGAAAGCTCGCCGATTTCCTTCATGTAGCTGCCGCACAGATACAGAATATGGTCGCCCGTCAGCACATTTCCGTTTTCGTCGACGGCAAGACAGCGGTCGGCATCGCCGTCAAAGGCAAAGCCGATGTCAAGACCTTTTGAGCGTACCAGCTCGCAGAGTGAGCCGATGTGTGTCGAGCCGCAGTTTTCGTTGATGTTCAGTCCGTTCGGCGTGTTGTTGATGACAAAAGTCTTGGCACCGAGCGCATCGAAAATGCTCTTTGCCAGCATCCACGTGCTGCCGTTGGAGCAGTCGAGACCGATGTTTTTGCCCTTGTAGGAGTTGCGGGCAAGCGAGATGATATACCCGGTATAACGGTTACGACCGACGGCATAGTCGACGGTACAGCCGATGTCCGCGCCCGTGGCAAAGGGAATTTCCCCCATTTCGCCGTCCAGATAGCGCTCGATATCGGCGATCATGCTTTCGCTCATTTTTTCGCCGCGGCTGTTAATGAGCTTGATCCCGTTATCGTAATAGGGATTGTGGCTTGCCGAGATCATGATGCCGCAGTCAAAGTCCTCGGTGCGCACGACATACGAGACCGAAGGCGTTGTGGTCACGTGCAGAAGATAAGCGTCGGCTCCGCTTGCGACAAGACCCGCAACGAGTGAGTATTCAAACATATAACTGGAGCGGCGGGTGTCCTTGCCGATCAGGATTTTTGCTTTATGTTCCTTTCCGTAATGCCAGCCGAGAAAGCGTCCCACTTTATAGGCGTGTTCAACGGTCAAAACCTTGTTTGCTTCGCCGCGGAAGCCGTCGGTGCCGAAATATTTTCCCATAGTGACTCCTTTCGGAATAAGTCCGTTTCTGTTTTAGAATTATGAGGATAGCGCGGAAATTTGCGATTCTTTGCTTTTTTGTTATAATTGTGCAAGAAAAATGACATATCATGATTATTTTAATCCCAAAAACGCTCGCTGTCAAGAGCCATACCGAAACGATAACAGATTATTAACGCTCTGTTCGCACAAGCTCTTCGGAGCGCCGAGAGCAGAACGTAGGTCAGTTGTAGATCTTGGCGGAATCGTGATACAGTCGGATGATGTCGGTCAGGATTTCCACGTGGGAAAAATCGCGGCTGTAGACCAGATTCATTTCGCGCAGCATGCTCAGGTTCTCGATGGGAAGCGCGGCGATCTTGCCTTTCTTCAGTTCATCCATACAGGCGCTCTTCGGCAGGATGGAAACGCCCAGTTCCTTTCGGATCAGATCCTTTATGGTTGCGATGTTGTCGACCTCAAGGGCGATATTGAAGGAATCGATGCTCTCGTTGATTCCCGTCAGTGCCGCCTCGAAAAGCTTTCGCGTGCCGGAGGAGGGAAGACGCAGAATCATCTGCTCGTTTTTCAGTTCGTTCAGCGTAACCATTGTACGGGAGGCAAGCTTGTGGTGAACGGGGAGCACACACACAAGATAATCGGTATCGAGCATGAGATAATTCAGCGAAGGATTCTGCGGTTTGCCCTCCATAATGGCAAGATCCAGCTGATAGGTCTCCATCATGCTATAAAGATTATTTATGGTATCCGTTATAATCGTTATGGTAACGTTCTTGTTTTGACTGCCGTATTTTGCCAAAACCTCGGTGATCAGATTGCTCTCCGCCGTGTGGGTTATGCCGATGCGAAGACGGGTTACGTGACGTTCGCTGTCGGCGAGCGTCTGGAGCATTTTGGCATAGACCGCCCGCAGACGCGCGGCGTACCGTACGACGATCTCTCCCTCTGCCGTCAGCACCAGTTCGCCCGCTCCGCGGTTAAAGATCCGGACGTTCAGCTCTTTTTCGAGCATGCGGATATGCCCGCTTACCGCCGGCTGGGTGAGGGAGAGCTTCGCGGCGGCGCGGGTGAAATTTTTTTCCTCCGCGACTGTCAGAAGCGTTGTGAGTTTAACATCCAGCATAAAAGCACCTCCATAACAAAAATTTATCCTATACAAAATAAATATAACTTGACTTTATGCATAAACAGTGTATCATAGAATATACATTTTGGCAAGCTCTGATTTTTAAAAATTTGAAAAAAGGGGGAGAGCATACCGTATGTTTCATGAACTGTCACAAAAAATACAGTCGACGTCGTCGGTGGCGACGGTTATTATTTCCGTTGCTTTTATGCTGTTTTTCGGCTTTCTTTTAACGCGCGTCACCAAACGGCTGAAACTTCCGAACGTAACGGCGTACATATTGGCGGGAATCTTAATCGGTCCGTATTGTCTGAATCTTGTTCCGAAGCACGTTATCGACGGCATGTCTTTTCTCGCCGACATCGCGCTTGCCTTTATCGCGTTCGGGACAGGTGAGTTTTTCCGTTTCGACACCTTGAAGAAAAACGGCGCGAAGGTCATCGTCATCACGATCGCCGAGGCGCTTTTGGCGTCGCTGGTCGTCTTTATCGTAACGTATTTTATTTTGCGGGTAAACCTTGCCTTTTCGCTGGTTCTCGCGGCGCTTGCGTCGGCGACCGCGCCCGCCTCGACCGTTATGACCATTCGGCAGACGGGGGCGAAGGGCGATTTTGTCAATACGCTTTTGCAGGTGGTGGCGCTCGACGATATTGTAGCGCTGGTGGCGTACGGATTGTGCATTTCGCTTGCATCGGCGTCAATTTCGGGCGAGGCGTTCAGCCTTCTTTCGGTGGCAAAGCCGATCGGCATCAACCTCGGTGTTCTTTTGCTCGGCTGTCTTTTCGGATTTATCATGAAGGGTATGCTTTACAAGCACGGCACCGACAACCGTCTTATCGTTTCGATCGCGCTGCTTTTTGCCTTCTGCGGCATCTGCGCGCTTATGGACGTTTCGCCTCTTCTCGGCTGTATGTCGATGGGAACGGTGTATATCAACATCACCGACGACGACAAGCTGTTCAAGCAGCTGAATTATTTCAGCCCGCCGCTTCTGCTTTTATTTTTCGTCCGCTCGGGTCTCAGCTTCGATTTGGGTTCGCTTTTTGACCCGTCCGACGCGGTGGGCGATTTCCCGCTGCTGTTAATCGGCGTTTGCTATTTTATTGCCCGCATCGTCGGCAAATACGGCGGCGCTTTTCTCGGATGCATGGCGGTCAAAAAGCCGAAAGAGGTGCGCAATTATCTCGGTCTTGCGCTTATCCCGCAGGCGGGGGTCGCCATCGGTCTTGCGGCGCTCGGCGCGCGGACGCTCGGCGGAGAAACGGGCGCGGCACTGGAAACGATTATTCTCGCGTCCAGCGTTCTGTATGAACTCATCGGTCCGCCGTGCGCAAAGCTGTCGCTGTATCTTTCCAAATCGTATTCCACAAAGCTTGAAGATCTTACGGAGGTGGAGGAGGTGACCGAAACGGGCGAAAAGAAGAGCTCGCTCGAGCTTTTGATCGAACGGATTCAAAAAATTCAGGAGGAGCTTCCGCCTCATATCGAATCGGAGGAGGAAAAAGAATTCACTCGCGCGGCGGAGGAGCAATACGATCTTACCTATCGTCCGCGGCAGAGACATTTCGGCAATCGTTAAAACGGGAAAACAAAGGAGGAATCGATATGGATCCCATAGCAAGCTATCTCGGCACATGGACGGAGGAGATCGGATTCGGAAGCATTCTGCTTCGCATTTGTCTCTCGGTGACCCTTTCCGCCGTCATCGGATGCGAACGCTCGAGCAAGCGGCATTCGGCGGGGTTGCGTACCTTTATTTTGGTGTCGCTCGCCTCGACCTGTGCCATGATGCTCGATATTTACCTCTCGGGATTGGGTGCTCAGCTTTACATGATCTCGGCGGCGACGGTTATCGCGACGGCGATCATCAGCGTCAATTCCATGCTGTTCAGCTCGCGCAATCAGATCAAGGGACTGACCACCTCGGTCGGACTTTGGGCAAACGGAATCATCGGACTTTGCTGCGGAGCGGGATATTATACCGTAACGCTCTTCTCGTTCGTGGCGCTTCTTTTCTGCCTTTCGGTCTTCCCGCGCTTCGAGGTTTATCTCAAAAACCGCTCGAATCATTTCGAGGTGCATCTGGAGCTGAAAAGCAGCAGCAATTTACAGGATTTTGTCACGACCATCCGTCGGCTCGGACTGACGATCGACGATATCGAATCCAATCCCGCTTATATCAATTCGGGGCTGAGCGTGTATACCATCGCCATTTCGATCAGCAGCGCCGAATTGAAAAAATATAAGACGCACAGCGAGATAATCGAAGCGCTCAAAACGCTTTCTTATGTATATCATATCGAGGAAATGCGCGGGTAAGGTAAACGGAAAAAGGGAAACGCGTTTCCGACACGGGGAACGGGCGGCAAAATTTTGCCGCCCGTTCCGAATGCGCACTCAAATACAGGTTCGCGGAAAAAGGCAAGCGGACAAAAAGAGCCGCCGACAAAAAGTCGGCGGCTCTTTTGCACGATCAAACCGATTATTTCAGTACCGCGATCGCGTCGGTGATGGTCTTTTCAAACGCTTCGCGTCCGTACTTGTCGACCTCCGCCCGGTTCTTTTCGCCGTGGGTGAGACAGCCCGCGCCGCCGATACAGCCGCCGACGCACGCCATGCCCTCGATGAAATTGGCGTCCAAAACGTTTTTGTTCTTCTTCAAAAGGGCGACGCGGCACGCTTCGATACCGTCGCACGGAATCGCTTTGAGTTCGAAATCCGTGAGGTTCTGCTCGGCAAGTCCCTGCTTCACCGCGTCAGAAAGTCCGCCGCTGCGGGCAAAGATGCGCCCGAAATACGAAGCGTTGTCGAGAACGTCCTCGGGAAGGGTCGTAATGTCGATATCGCGGCTGTCAAACAGCGCCTGAAGCTCCTCAAACGTAAGACAGGCGTCGACATACGGCTTTATTTCCTCTTTCTGCACCTCCATCTTCTTGGCGGTACACGGACCGATAAAGACGACCTTTGAACCCTCGTGGCGCTCCTTTATGTACTTGGAGATGGTCGCCATCGGCGAGAGGTTGTGCGAAATATATTCGACAAGATTCGGAAAATTCTTGTGCACATACGCCACGAAAGCGGGACAGCAGGAGCTGGTAAGAAAGCCTTTTTCGTAAAGCTCGCGCGATTCGGCGTTTGCCACCATATCGGCTCCGAGAGCCGCTTCAATGACGGTATAAAAGCCCATTTCTTTCATTCCGCTGATGACCTGTCCCAGCTTTGCATAGGTAAATTGACTGGAGATCGACGGCGCGACGACGGCATAGACGCGATATTTCGTGTTGTTTTCGCTTTCCTTGATCAGGCGGATGCAGTCGAGGATATACGACTTGTCCATCAGCGCTCCGAAGGGGCACTGATAAACGCACGCGCCGCAGGCGATGCATTTTTCGTTGTCGATCTTTGCCGCCTTGTTTTCGTTCATGGAGATCGCCTTGATCTTGCAGGCGTTCTGACACGGACGCTTGCGGTTGACGATAGCGGAAAAGGGACAGACACTCGCGCAGGCACCGCAGTCGACGCACTTCGATTTGTCGATATGCGCCACATGATTCACATCGAACGAGATCGCGCCGCGCTTACAGACGTCCTCGCAACGGTTGGCAAGACATCCGCGGCAGGAGTTGGTCACCTCATAGCCGCCCATCGGGCATTCGTCGCACGCGGTTTCAATAACTTCGATCACATTGGGATTTTCGCGGTCGCCGCCCATGGCAAGCTGTACACGGTCGGCAAGGATCGCGCGTTCCTTATAGACGCAGCAGCGCATGGTCGGCGTGTTGCCGGGAACGATGCGCTTCGGAATGGCAAGCATGTTTTCTTTCAGCGTGCCGTTCCATTCCTCTCGCGCCACCTCGCGCAGTACCTTATATTTCAGGTATTGTACCTTTGTATCAAACTTTCTCATTCTGCCCTTTTACCCTTTCGCGTTAAAAATAGCTGACCTTGATTCGTTTGCCCATTTGACGCAGACACCCGGAAAGCTCCTCGACCAGATTCATCTTGATGTTGAAATTGATCGGAAGATCGGGGTTTTGATGGGCGGGATTGACGGCGCGTCCGACATAAAAATTGATATCGGTTGCCTCCTCAAACAAAAGGCGGCAGATGAGCGATGCTCCGTCGCGCTTATATCCCCAGTGAGTGTAGCTTTCGTTGTCCTTTAAATAATCCTTTGCATATTCCACGACCTTGTTGACGGTGATAACGCCCTCGGTCACAAGATCGACGCCCTCCAGCTCCGCTGTCGGCGGAATGTCCGAGCTTTCAAAGGAAAGGCTCGGCTTCAGGGGCTTTCCGAGATATTTTGCCGCGATCGAAGAGGTCGTGCCGCCGCAGATAATGTGCTTTCCCTCTTTCGAGAAAAAGAGCGACATCATGCGGTTCACATCGTCCCGATTGGAGGGCGGTCCGAACAGAATATTGACGGGGGCGCGTTTGCGTATCCGCACAACGCACGCCGTCGCGTCGTCGCCCGGCTTTTCGCCGTACAGCTTGTTCACCTCGTCGATCAGAATGGTGGCAAGGGTCTTGGCGGTAAAATCGCTGTAAGTCAGCGGTTCGAGAAATTCGATGATCTCCTCCCGCTTCCAGCCGAAATTATACGCAAGTCCGATGCCCGCGTGCGGACAGCCGTCGCTCATAGCGATAAAGGTGTCGTTTTCTTTGAGAAAAATCACCGATTTGTACACCTTTTTCCCGCCGATGTTCAGCTCGGTCTTGGGATAATCGAAGTTTTGGTTATCGCGCAAAAGGATCACGTGCGGATTGTCGTACTGGATCAGCTCCGCCTGCGTGTTATGCAAAAGATGAATGATGGTGAAGGTCGAGTATGCAACACCCCGCACACTGCAGATGGGAAGCGTCGCCGCGATGGTGGAAACGCATTCCTCGAGTGACAGTCCCGCCGCCATCATGGTGGAGATGATTTTCGACGTAAGGGTCGATAAAATACTTGCCTTCACACCGCTTCCGAGACCGTCCGCCAGCACGATCACCGTAGAGTCCTCGCCCTGCTCCACAACATCCACATGGTCGCCGCAGAGCTGTTCGCCTTCATGATTTATGCTTTTATAGCCGATCTCCGCGCATAAATTATTCATCGGTGATGGTCTCCTTCAATTTGGTGAGCGCAATTTTGGTTTCCGCCGCCGTTTCGCCGAGAAGCGACGCGATCTCCTGAACGATGCGCATCTGTTTGTCGACGACCTTATCGGCGATCTCAACCGTTTGACGGCTGATTGCCTCTTTATGTTCCCGTGCATTTTCTTCCTCGGTGATATCGCGCATAATGCAGATGAGAAGGCGGTATTCCTTATCGAAAACGACCGTCTGCTCGACATAGCGCTCATATTCGGCAAGGTAGACGCGCTTGTTGCGCACGGGGCGTCCCGTATTGAGTACGCTCACGAAAAGAGAGGGGTCGAGAATGCGGATGACCTGATCGCCCAAAATATCGCGCGCGTCGCGCAGATTGACGATGTGCAGCGCCGCCGCGTTGATCTGCTGAACCTCCAGCTTTTCGTTCAAGACCATAAGCCCGTTGGGTGTGTTGTTGACGATATTGTCCGAAAAGCTCTCGGCTTTGTCCTTTAAATAGGGCAGGCACATGGAGATCTCCGCCTTACCCTGCAAGATCGCCGCCGCCTTTTCGCGGCAGGTGTTGTAGCCGCACGAACCGCAGTTCAACTCGTCGCCGAGTTTGAATTTGCCCATTTGGTGCAGAACCTCGGTGATCTCCGCCTCGGTCGGCGCTTTTGCGTCGCGCTCGATGACGGTGAAGCCCTTTTTCAGTGTATAGCTCTCGGGCGTTTCGACCGCAAAATCGTGCTCACCCGCATAATGGGCGACCGCCATATAATCCCGCACGGGCGAACTGTGAAATTTTTCCATAACGGGACCGCCCACGCAGCTGCCCGCACAGGCGGACATTTCGATAAAGCAGTGATGGATCTTTCCGCTTTCGATGTCGCGCAGAGCTTCGATGCAGTTGTCGATCCCGTCGATCGCCATGTAGGTGTACTTCGGGTTGTCCTGCTTCATGGTCTTTAAAATGCCGCCCGTCGTCGGAAAAAAGCGTGCGCGTGAGGCGTCGTTGCGGTCGACATTCGGCTCAAGCTCGATCTTTTTTTCTTTCAGCCAGCTTGTCAGCTCGTCAAAAGTCAGAACGGCATCGACAATGCCCTCGTAATGCTCGGCTTCGTCTTTTTTGGCGACGCACGGACCGATAAAGACGGTCTTGGCGTCGGGATGGCGGCGCTTGATGTCCAGACAGTGCGCCTGCATGGGCGACACGGTGTCGGCAAGACTCGGAAGAACACTCGGAAAATACTTCTGCACCAAGAGATTGACCGAATGACAGCACGAGGAAATGAGCACATCGCGTTCTTCTTCGTTTAACATCCGTTCGTATTCGTTCTTGACGATGGTGGCGCCGATCGCCGTTTCCTCCACGTCGCAAAAGCCCAGTTCTTTCAGGGCTTTTCGCATCGATTCGATGCCGACGTTTTCGTAGTTTGCAATGAAAGAAGGCGCAAGACTCACATATACAGGATCCCCGGTATTGAGCAGCACCTTCACTTTTTCGGTCTCATCCACGATTTGCTTTGCGTTCTGGGGACAGACAACAAAGCAGTGACCGCAGAGGATACATTCATTATTGATTATGTACGCCTGATTGCCCGAGAATCGAATCGATTTCACCGGGCAATGACGTATACATTTATAACAGTTTTTACAATTGGACTTTTTCAGTGTCAAACAATTGGTCATGTTCCGCACTCCTTCAATTGGTTTCAGCCGAGAGGGGTTTTCGTACATGCTCTTCAAAAAATTCGCGGAAAGTTGCGGGGGTCACGCCGATATAGGTCGTATCGTCCACGATGACCGTAACGCCCTCACGATTGCACTTGCCGGTGCAAAAGCAGCCGGCAAGTGTGATATCCGCGTTTAAGGAGCGCTCTTCGATTTCCTTTTGAAACAGCTCCGCAAGCTCTTTCGAGCCTTTTAAATAGCAGGAGCTTCCCACGCAGATCTGTATAATCATGAGAGCGCTCCGAGTACATTTTTGTCAAAGAATTCATCGACCGTTTCGGGCGATACCGAATAGAATTTGTCGTCCAGCGTAAGACAGACACCCTCCTGACATTTTCCCATGCAGAAGGTGCCGGCGAGCTCAACCTTGTCGCCGATCCCGCTTTCGCTTATGCGATATTGCAGCCGTTCCACCACCTGCCGCGAGCCCTTGATGTGGCAGGAAGAACCGATACAAACCGTAATAACCATGCTGTCGTCCTCCGTTTTTGTTGTTTTATGGCGGGCTTATTCGTAATCCACAACGTCGATCCACGAATGCAGAAATTCGCGCTCGGCTTCGTTGCCCTTGACCGACTGAGAAGCCGCAACGATCGGCATCCATTTCTGTACATACTGAATGGCGGTGTCGCTCTTTTCGCAGAAGAGATTGAGATATTTCTTGGCGCCCGAAATGTCGCCCGCAAGCCAGAAGAGAAGATAGGTTCTGGCAACGTCGGCGGAAGCGTTGCCCTGCGTCGCATGCGACCAGTCGAGGATATACATGGTTCCGTCGTCGGTCACGATGATATTCGAGGGGTTAAAGTCGCCGTGGCAGAGCTTGTTGTGCTTGGGCATACTCTCAAGACGGGTGTGAAGGTCGTAACGAACCGTTGCGGAAAGATCGGTTTCACTTATCTTGCGGTTCATCTTATCCTTCAGCTTGCCCAGCATAGGGCAAGTTTTGGAGTGCATAAGGATCTGGAGGTCGACAAATTTTTCGAGATATTCGTCGTAGCGTTCGGGATTGTCCTGCATGAGCTTTGCAAGGGTCTGTCCCGCGATATATTCCGAAACGATGGTCCATTTTCCGTCGACCTTCGTGACCGCTTCGATCTTCGGGATATTCAGTCCCGTCTCTTCAACACGCGCCTGATTGAGCGCTTCGTTCAGGATATCGGATTTGGAAAAGTCTTCGTTGAACACCTTATAGCAAAGGTCTCCGTCGCGGTAAACGGTCTTGTTGTTGCGTACCGCAATAATTCTGTCAAGCTTCATGATTCAGTCCCCCTCACACAGTTTCATGCTTTCCGTAGTAAGCATTGAGATACATCTTCTTGATTTCGCTCATCAAAGGATAACGCGGGTTTGCACCGGTGCACTGGTCGTCAAATGCCTGCTCGGTCATGGCGTCGAGACGGTCGAGGAAGTCCTTTTCGTCGATTCCGTAATCCTTGATCGTCTTCTTGATGCCGACTCTTTCCTTCAGCTCGTTGACGGCGGCGATAAGGCTTTCGAGTTTTTCTTCGTCGTTCTTGCCCTTGAGTCCCAAAGCGTCGGCGACCTGTGCGTAGCGGGCAAGGGTGTGCGGGTGGTCATACTGCGGGAAGGTACCCATCTTGGCGGGAACCTCGGCGGCGTTGAAGCGGAGAACCTCTTCGATCATCAAAGCGTTTGCAACGCCGTGCGGCAGATGATGGAAAGCGCCGAGCTTGTGCGCCATCGAGTGGCATACGCCGAGGAAGGCGTTGGCAAATGCCATACCCGCCATGGTAGCGGCGTTCGCCATCTTTTCGCGGGCTTCGATATCGGTCTGACCGTTGTCGTAAGCGCGGGGCAGATACGTGAAGATCGTCTTGAGCGCCTGAACGGCAAGACCGTCGGTATAATCGGTCGCCATCATGGAAGCGTACGCTTCGAGCGCATGCGTTACCGCGTCGATACCCGATGCGGCGGTAAGACCGCGGGGAGCGGACATGTGGAAGTCGGTATCGATGATCGCCATATTCGGCAGAAGCTGATAATCGGCAAGAGGATATTTGATTCCCGAGTGTTCATCGGTGATAACGGCAAAGGGCGTAACCTCCGAACCGGTACCGGCAGAGGTCGGAACGGCGATGAAATAGGCCTTTTCGCCCATCTTCGGGAAGGTGTAGACACGCTTGCGGATATCGATGAAGCGCATTGCCATGTCCATAAAGTCGGCTTCGGGATGCTCGTACATAACCCACATGATCTTGCCGGCGTCCATAGCGCTTCCGCCGCCGAGTGCGATAATGCAGTCGGGTTCAAAGGCGGTCATCTGCTTTGCACCCTCCTTGGCACAGCCGAGGGTCGGGTCGGGCGCAACGTCAAAGAAGGTTTGATGGACGATTCCCATTTCGTCGAGCTTGTCGGTGATGGGCTTGGTATAGCCGTTGTGATAGAGGAAGCTGTCGGTTACGATGAAGCAGCGCTTCTTGCCCATAACGTTTTTCAGCTCATCCAATGCAACCGGCAAACAGCCTTTCTTGATATATACCTTTTCGGGCGCTCTGAACCACAGCATGTTTTCCCTTCTTTCCGCAACCGTCTTGATATTCAAAAGATGCTTAACGCCGACATTCTCGGATACCGAGTTGCCGCCCCACGAACCGCAGCCGAGGGTGAGCGAAGGTGTGAGCTTGAAGTTGTAAAGGTCGCCGATACCGCCCTGAGACGAGGGAGTGTTGACGAGGATACGGCAGGTCTTCATGCGCTCGGTGAATTCGGCAAGCTTTTCTTTTTCGGTAACGGGGTTGAGGTAGATCGAGGAGGTGTGACCGTAACCGCCGTCGGCGATGAGGTGCTCTGCCTTGTCAAAGGCGTCCTCGATATCCTTCGCCTTGTACATGGCAAGAACGGGGGAGAGCTTTTCGTGAGCGAACTCTTCGGAAAGATCGACCGATTCGACTTCACCGATGAGGATCTTGGTCGCTTCGGGAACGACGACGCCCGCAAGCTCGGCGATTCTGTGTGCCGACTGACCGACGATCTTGGCGTTGAGCGCGCCGTTGATGAGGATGGTCTTGCGAACCTTTTCGATTTCGTCCTTCTTGAGGAAGTAACAGCCGCGTGCGGCAAATTCCTTCTTAACCTTGTCGTAAACGTTCTTGTGAACGATGCACGACTGCTCGGAAGCGCAGATCATGCCGTTGTCGAAGGTTTTGGAATGGATAATGGAGTTTACGGCAAGAATGATATCGGCGGTTTCGTCGATAATGGCAGGCGTGTTGCCCGCGCCGACGCCGACGGCAGGTTTTCCGCTGGAATATGCTGCCTTGACCATGCCGGGACCGCCCGTTGCAAGGATGATGTCGGCTTCCTTCATCAGAAGGTTGGTCATATCGAGGCTCGGAATGTCGATCCAGTTGATGATCCCCTCGGGAGCGCCCGCCTTAACGGCAGCCTCCAGCACGAGTGCTGCGGCGGCGATGGTCGACTTCTTTGCACGCGGGTGGGGGGAGATGATGATGGCGTTGCGGGTCTTCAGTGCAAGCAGGCACTTGAAGATCGCGGTCGAGGTGGGGTTGGTGGTCGGGATGACCGCGGCTACGACGCCGATCGGCTCGGCGATCTTTTGGATACCGAAAGCCTTGTCTTCTTCGATAACACCGCAGGTCTTGGTGTGACGGTAAGCGTTGTAGATATACTCGGACGCATAGTTGTTCTTGATGACCTTATCCTCGACAACGCCCATGCCGGTCTCTTCGACGGCGAGCTTGGCAAGCGGGATACGCGCCTTGTTTGCGGCGGAAGCGGCAGCCAAAAAGATGGCGTCTACCTGCTCCTGTGTGTACGTCGCATATTTCTTCTGAGCGGCGCGAACGTCTGCAAGGGCTGCCTCCAGCGTTTCCACGCTGTCTACGATTTTTCTTTCCTTGTCTGACATGATAGTCCTCCTTATATGCACATGATGATTGTACGAACCGACGGCGGAAAAAGCTCCCGTCCCGCGGATGGCGGCGACCGCATTGCCGCCGTTCTTTTTCTTTGTTAATATTTTAACACACGTGTTTTCTCTTTGCAATGTCGAATTTGTAAACTCTGTATTGTAGTTTGGGATAACACCCCCTCGAACAAAGGTATTTTGCCCGTTTTTGCGGGGCTTTTTCACAAAAAAACAGTGAATTTCGGCAAAATACTCAATTTTATTCCGATTTTTCCGAAAAAATCCTCTGTTTTGCCTTGATCAGCTCCTCGATATAACGCTCGTCCAGCGGCGAAAGCTTGTAATTTTCCCGACGGATGAGCACATCCTTGTAAACACGACTGTTTTCGTGACAGCAAAGCCGCGTAAGACGGTAACGCTCCAGGATTTCGTGCGGCGGTGGCGAGACCCACATATAGGTGTCGGGATTTTCGGACAAAAGCTCGAACTGGCTTGCCCGCTCGAAAACGAAAATGCGTTTGCGCACATTTTCGGGCAATTCCTCCTTGCGCACCTCCGCCATCGAAAGCGACGGAACGTACGGGTCGGCGTGGGCAATTTCGATATGTCCCGCAAGGTCGCGGAAGGTGACGGTCTTTTTCGCGGCAAGGGGGGAGCGGACGCTCACGACGGGAACGTAGCGGAATTCGGTGATCAGCTCGCCCGAAAGCCCTTTTTCCGCCAGCATCGCCTTGTAATACCCCGTGTAATTCTCGGCATATCGAATGATTCCGAGCCGATAGTTTTCCTCGAGAATGTTTTTGATGGCGCGGAGCGAATTGGTCTCCTTGTAGAAAATCTCAAAGTCGCTCTCGTCGGAAAGGGTTTTGGTGAAGGCGGCAAACGCCTCGGCGGCGTAGCTCACGCGCGGAACCGAGATCGAAAAGCTTTTCTTTCGCGGCAGAGCGCTGCCGAACAGCCCCTCCAATTCCTCTGCCTGCTTTAAAATGCTTTCGGCATAGCGCAAAAACGCTTCTCCGTCGGCAGTCGGCGTCATTCCCTTCGGCGAACGGTCAAAAAGCGTCGCACCGAGCGAGCTTTCCAGCCCCTTGATCGTGCGGCTCAGATTCGGCGCTTCGACAAACAGCTTGTCCGCCGCTTTGTTGATCGAACCGCAGCGGGCGACCTCAACGGCATATTTCAACTGTAAAAAATTCATGGTTTGTTCCCCGTCGGCTTTTTCGTTTTTTGCCCTCATTTGCATTTTTCAGTATACTTATATTCAGTATACCCGATTTTCAAAGTCTTGTCAACCGCGAAGGGCTTTTTGCAGACGAAAAAAACACCCGTTTTGTATTTCTCGCTCTGCTCTTTTGCTTTTTCGCCTTTTGCGCTCTTTTTCGGTACGCAAAAACGGGAAGCGAACCGCTTCCCGTTTGCATTGTTTCTTTGTTTTCCCGTTTTATCCGATCCGATAAAGCAGCTGCTCGCCGCTCACGTCGTCGGTGATGGTAAACCGTCCGAGACTGTAGCCCGACTGTGAAAGTCCCTTTACCAGTGTGTTGCGGTGCGGCTCGGAGCAGAAGGTCAGCTTTACGCCGTTTTGGTTCAGCAGTACCTGCGAGAGCGTATTCACGACGCCGTTGGGATAGGAAAAGGCGGTCATCTTCTTTTGAAGCGTGTTTTGCCATTTCAGAATATCGTCGGAAAAACGCTCGATGTATTCCGCTTCGGTCTCGTTTTTGCCCGGGAGAACCGTGCTGTATATTTCTTTCCCTTTCGGCTCGTACTCTTTTTCCTGGTGCATGTCGTAGGTGTGCGACTGCACCTCGATAACGCCCGAGCTCTCCATTTCGTAAAGCTCTTTTTTCCCGAAGTGCGGGTGTATTTTTTTGCCCGTTCCCTTGTACGTGTCCGAACCGAAGGTCGATCCGACGGCGAAGATCACGCCGTTCATGCCAAGCTCCTTCAGGATGGGATATGCATAGGTATAATTGCTCTCGTACCCGTCGTCAAAGGTGATGAGAACGGGGTTTGCGGGCAATTCTTTTCCCTTTTCGATATAATTCTCGATCTGCCGCAGCGTCACCGACGTATATCCCGCCTCGCAAAGATACTGCATATGCTCGCGGAAGGTTTCGGGCGAAACGGTCATATCGTTTTTGGTTTTCGGTTCGACGTTGTGATACATCAAAACGGGAATCTGCGCCGTATACTCCGAAAAATCGCGGCGATGCTCTTTTGAAAGAAGATCGTCGAGATATTCTTTGCAGTTTTCTTTCGTCACAAGCGTTCCGAAATCGTCGGGGACATAAACCGATTTGTCGCCGAAAATGCGGGCGAGCGCCATATCGCCGACGTCGTTTCGCAAATGAGTCGCGTCGTAAAAATACCGCGCGTCACAGCTGACCGAGCTGATCGAAAAGTCCCAAAAATCCACCGCCTCCGCGATCGCTTCGAAAAAGGCGCGCAGATCCTCTTCGGGAAGATATTCGTAATATTTATAATACATCGGCGACAAAAGAACGGTGAGCTCGACGTTCTTTTCGTCGCAGGCTTTTTTGATCGCCTTTAAACACTCGGTGTTCTCGCGGAAAACCGAAAGAGAATAGATCGCCGCCGTGTAATTCGTAAATTCGGGATACGCGTCGAGATACGTGGAAAGATTCGAGATCGGCTCGGCGTCGCGCTTGCGCTTGTCGTATGCGCCCGTCTCTTCGTCGAAAACGTCAAAGCTTTGGGCAAGATAGGTGTCCTTTTTTTCGTTTTCAAGCCGATCGATTCCGTAACGCGGGTCGCAGAAGGCGTATTTCATAAGATACGCAAGCTTGCTCGAGCCGTCGACGTCGGGATGCATACTGCCGGTCAGGGGGTCGTCCTCGTAATCGTATTTTTGACCGTTGGAAAGATACAGGTTGACGACGATGTGCTTTACCGTCTTTTCTTTTAAGAGATACTCGACGGTCTCTTTCGTGTCGCGCATATCCGAGCCGTACACGATCATGTTGTAAAACTTGTTTCCCGTATAGCGGTTCAGCGTTTCGACGGGATAGGAGCTGGTCGAGGAACAGCCGACGATATAAGCGTCGTACCGATCGCCGTATTTTTTCAGATATTCGATCTTCGCGACGCGCGGATTCAGGGTCTCGCCGAAGGAATAGCGCCCCGAAACGCCGAAGGCGCAAAACGGATCGGTGAAGACATTAAAGGCGGCAAGAGACAAAAGACACAAAAGCGCCGCGCAAAAGACGGTAATACACCACTTTTTCGAATTCAAGAGGCTTTTTCTCCTTTGGAATTTGGGATCCGAGATCCGGAATCAGAACTGCTTGTAAATAAACTCCGAGGCGATATAGCTTCCGCGGAAAACGCCGAACGCCAAAAACGCCGCGAACAAAAGAAGGCTTGCGATAAAGACGGCGGCGGTTCCTTTTTTCTCGATCGCCGCGTCGATGGGACGTTCCTTTTCCGCCGCAAATTCGACGGCGAAAAGAAGAAGCGCTCCCAAAAGCAAAACGAGATAATCGATTCCCGAAAGCCCGAGTGCGAGAAAGGTCCCGCCGCAAAGCTCGCGGGGGCGGAAATCGGTAAAGAGCGCACCGAACTTATAAAGTGCGTCGGGAATATCCGCCGCGCGGGTAATATAGCGCCCGATCACCACCAAAACCGATGTGCGAAGCACGCGAAGAACGCGCACCGTGCGCGCTTTTGCGGGCGGGTAGGAAACCTCGCGCAGTCTTTGCGGCGCAAGGCGCGGCTCAAGCAGGAGCGACGAGGTGATGATCACGCCGTTATACACGCCGAAAAGAATGTATTTGAAATTTGCGCCGTGCCAAATTCCGATGACGAAATAAACGATAAAGGTGGCAAGCGACGTGGAGAGAATTTTGCCCGCGCTGCCTTTGATGTGCCGGCGGGTGAATTTTCCGAAACGGATAAAAGGCTTGGAAAGGGTGAGCGGATAGAAAAGATAATCCTTCAGCCACGCGCCGAGCGTGATGTGCCAGCGCCGCCAAAACTCCGCAAGGCTCTCGGAAAAGATCGGACGTCGAAAATTTTGCGCCATGTCGATCCCGAACAGCTTTCCGACGCCGCGTGCGATGTCGATCCCGCCCGAAAAATCGCAATAGAGCTGCAAACAGTAAAACAGAATGCCGCACAGCAGCATGCCGCCGCCGAACGAGCCTTTTTCCGCGTCGAGAAGAGCGCCCGCGCAAACGGCGGCGCGGTCGGCGATGACAAGCTTTTTCAAAAGTCCCCAAAAGGCGGTTTTTACGCCGCTTTTGAGATTGTCAAACGAAAAATCGTCCCCGCGGTAAAGCTGCGGCGCAAGCTCGTCGTACCGCGCGATCGGGCCCTGAACCAACTGGGGAAAAAACGAGACGAAAAGCGCAAAGCGGAAAATGTTTTTCTCCGCCGGATATTTTCCCCGCTTCACGTCGATCAGATACCCCATCGACTGGAAAATATAAAAGGAAATGCCGAGCGGCAGGACAAGATCGACCCGCAGAAGCTCCTTCGGAACCGACAACTCGTCGAGGGTAAGATTCCAATATTTGACGAAATACAAAAGGGAAAAATTGAGCAAAAGACACGCCGCGCAAAGAAACTTCTTTTGCTTTGCGGCGCGCTTTTTGTATTCTTTTTCCGCTTCTCCGTCGGCTTTCGGGATTTCCTTGTTTAAAAGCCGCGCAAAGAAATAGGTCGAAAGAGTCGTGAAGAGAAGATACGGCAAAAAGGAAACGCCGTAGGAAAGATAAAATGCATAGCTGAGCGCGAGCAGAAGATACGGACGGGCTTTTTTCGGGATCAGCGAATAAAGAAGCAGTCCCGCCGCGACAAAAAGTCCGAACGCTCCCGTTGTGAACGCCATTTATTTTGCCTCCACAAGGGCGGCGATGGCGTCGACCGAATTGAAGTTTTCGGGAACGAGATCCTCCACGCCGATCTCGACGTCAAAGGCGTCGATCAGCTCGCTCACGAGCGAAACGATGTCAAACGAATCGAGAATGCCGTCGTCGATGAGCGTGTCGGAGGAAAGGTCGGCGGCGGGGCAAAGCTCGGTCAGAATCGAAATTACTTTTTCTTTGGTGTTCATACGGATACTCCTTTTTGATAAACGGTCGAGGTGATCTCGTCGCGGACAAAGCCGAACGATTCGTATAATGCGCGCGCCGCGCGGTTTTCGCTCCCCGTAAAGACCGATACGGTCTTTTTACCGTGCGCGGCAAGAAAGCTTTCGCACAACAGAGCGGCGACGCCTTTTTTTCGGCGGTCGGGATGTACGCAAAGATGCTTTATTTCGGCGCGCTTTGCGGAACACGAAAAACGCAGAAGCCCCGCAAGCGTCCCGTCTTCGGTCTTTCCCAAAACGTTTCCCTTTTCGCAGTCACGGCAAAACTCCGTAAAGGTCGGCAGCGCCGCCGTGCGGGGGTCAAAGCATTTTGAAAGAAGCGAAAAGCCCTCCCGCACCTGCGAAGGGAGAAGCGGACAAATGCCCGACGGAGAACCCGACGCGCCTTCCGACGGGGCGCGCGACAGGTGAACGCGCGAAAAAAACGGCGTAAAACTTTCGGCAAGAAACGCGGGCGCGTCCCCCGCGACCTCGCAGAGGAGGGAAAGAGAAGACGGAAAAAGCGGCATTTTTTCGCCGAGAACATAAACGTACAAAGAATAAAAACCGTCGCGCGAAAGAAAAATACCCAAAAATCCGTCTTCGGCGTGCGTAAAAAGCCGCCCTTCGGCAATTTCCGAAGCGTAGGTATCGGGCGAGAGAAAGGCGTTGGTAAAAACGCCGCGGCGCAGAAACGGAAAGACACGCGCCGAAAGCTCTTTTACGCTCGAAACGGGACAAAGATAAACGTTATTTTCCATAAGATGTGTTAAAAGAATCCCGGATCTTCACCCGATCGATCTTTCCGTTGGCGTTGTACGGGAGCGCCTCATAAGAAAGATAAAGATTGGGAATCATATATTTCGGAAGGCGCTTCGAAAGGGCAAAGACCAGCTCTTTTTGCGAAATTTCGCCCGAGAAAGCGCAGACGATGCGGTCGTGCGGCGCGTCGTAAAAGCAGATCGCTTCGACGATCTCGGGAACGCCGCCCAGCGCCCGCTCGATCTCGCCGAGCTCGATGCGATAGCCCATGTGCTTGATCTGCCCGTCGCGGCGCGATTGAAAAACAATGTCGCCGTCGGCGTTTTTCACGCCGATGTCGCCCGTGCGGTACAGTATGTCGGGATAACGGACGGCGGGGTTTTGCACAAAGGCGGCGGCGGTCTTTTCGGGTTCGTTGAAGTACCCTTTTGCGACGCCCGCGCCGCGAACGCAAATCTCGCCTGCCTCGCCGTCCTTTACGGGAAGAAGATTTTCGTTAAGAAGCAATACCTCCTTGTTGCGAAAAGCGCGCCCGATCGGGATCGGCTCGTCGTCGGCATAGGCTCTGTTCAGAACGTGATAGGTGCAGTCGACCGTCACCTCGGTCGGACCGTACAGGTTGACGACGCAAAGAGAGGGCAACGCCGCCTTCCACGCGTTTACGTGCCTTGCAAGCAGCGCTTCGCCGCCGAGCGCGGCAAGACGAAGCGTGTGCGGCGCTTTCTTTTCGAGAATTTTCGAGGACGCGACCAGATGGAACGCAGACGTCGCCCACGTGATGCAGGTCGCCCCTACGCGGTTCAATTCGTCGATGAGAAGTGTCGGGAACAAAAAGAGCTTTTTGGAAAGAATGCGATCGTGCGCGCCGAGCTTCAGCGTGAGGTAAATGTCCTTTACCGAACAGTCGAAATAAAAGGGCGCCTGATTGGCGAATACGTCGCTCTCACGGAAATCGAGCGCCGCGCAAAGCTCGTCGATAAAATCGATCACCGCGCGGTGCGAAATGACGATTCCTTTCGGCGTGCCCGTCGACCCGGATGTGAAGATCACATAAACGGGGTCGACGTCCAAGGTTTGCGCCCGCCGCTCCGAAAGAAGAGGCTCGTCGACGGCGTTTTCGATTTCATCGCAGGCGATAAGCGGAACGCTTTCGGGAAAAGAATCGGTTTTGTCGCCGTTTTTGTATAAGACCGCGCACGGGTCGAGACGCGAAAGAATGCCGCAGAGCCGCGCGGACGGCATTTCAGGGTCGAGGGGAACGTAGTAATTCCCGCTGTACAAAACACCGAAAAAGGCGCAGAGCGTTCCGATGTGCCGACCGACCGCAACGCCTATGGGACGGTTTTGCCCGAATCGGTGCGCAAGCGCACTTCCGATCGCCCGCGCGCGGTCATAAAGCGCGGCAAACGTAATGCTCTCGTTCTCGTCGGAATAAGCGATCTTTTCGGGAACGCGCAAAGCGGACGCTTCGAGATATTCGAGAACGTTTTTCATTTTCTCTCCGTCCTTTCCGCAACTATAATAATGTAAACAGCACACAAATATATACGAGTTTTATTGTAGCACAAAAGCGTGCGCTTGTCAATCACGGAAAGGGGTTTTCGAAAGGGAGGGCGGCTCCTTTTTGAAATTCCCCGACAAAACATGGATCACCCGTCGTCCCTTTTTCAATGCATAAGCAATTGTGTTTTTTGTTCCCGAAGCCGTACCGTTCCACGCGGCAATAACGAGACTTGCATTGTCCGCCATAAATCGGTTGCGCACATCGTAGCAATTGCGTGTATATTGAAAGGACAGCGTATAAACTTCGTCGGCATGGGCAATTATTTTCGGATAGCGTAGCTGTTCGACATCACTTCGTCCTTTTTCAAAGTCAGGATAAGGAAGCGCGCAAAAGAGGTGCAGAAGGTTATTTTGCTCTTTGCGGTGCAACACGATTTCTGCTGCCCAAATGTCTGCTCCTTCTGCCATACCTGTAAAAAAGTCGGTATAACCAACTGCTGTCGCATCGTCGATTGCAGTTGTCAGCAGATGCTTTACTTCCTCTTCACTTTGGACAAGTTTTTTCGAGCGGTGCCCGGTGAAACAAACGGATTGGGAAAGAGAATGAATTTTCATGCTTTACTCCTCAAACGGCTTTTTCGGAATTTACACGAAAACAGTATACCAAATTATTTGAAATTACGCAAGTGCGTACACGCATAAACGGAACTTCCCGTAAAATTCTATCCGTAAGGAGTGATCTTATGGGCATAAAAGAAGCGGTCGTTCTGCGCATTCGCGAACTGTGCGAGCAAAACAAGATCAAATTCAACACCCTCGCGAACGAATCGGGGCTTACGCCCTCGACCGTCTACAGCGTTTTGGACGAAAAACGTAAGGATATCGGTATTTTGGTGCTGAAAAAGATATGCGACGGCTTGAATATTACCATCACCGAATTTTTCGATACCGATCTGTTTCGAAACTTGGAGCAGGAAATAAAGTAAAAGCCAAGGATAGTTCGATGACATTAAATTTTTACAAGTTTTTTCGAAAAACACTTTACAAGCGCTTATTTTTGTGGTATACTCTCCCTTGTCGACGTCTGTCCCTATCGCTGTGCCGCGGAAATATGCCTTACCGCAAAGCACGCTTTTCGGTTCAAGAGGTCTTTCACCTGCCCGGTGCATCGGTTGTCGGATTCGGCGCGACGAAAAAATTATTTTTATGTAAAGGTGGAACAAAACCATGATGCAGAAAGAAGTTAAGCAGCAGATCATCGAACAGTACCATACGCACGAAGGCGACACCGGTTCGCCCGAGGTTCAGATCGCCATTCTGACCTCCCGTATCAACACGCTCACCGAGCATCTGCGCGCAAACAACAACGACCATCACTCGAGACGCGGTCTTCTGAAGATGATCGGTCACAGAAGAAACCTTCTCAACTATCTCCAGAAGAAGGACATCACCCGTTACCGTGCCATCATCGAAAAGCTCGGTCTGAGAAAGTAATCGCATTTTTCAAAGCGGAAGGGTTTTCGCCCTTCCGCTTTAAACCGTTTTTTACGGCGGATTCATGGTCTCTTTAGCATTTACAAAAGCGGAAAGATTTTTTTTGTTTCCCTTTTTGTAAGTGCTAAGCTGTGTTTCCGCCGTCGAATAAAAAAATACACTTTACGGAGGAAACACCATGTTCGAAAGTATCAAAAATCTTTTTTCGAGCCTCCGCGAACACGACGAAACGGAGGTTAAAAGCATGTTCGAAAATTACAAGAAATTTTCCTTTGATTTCGAGGGCCGTCCCCTCATCGTCGAAACCGGTAAGATCGCACAGCTTGCGAACGGTTCGGCACTTGTCCGCTACGGCGACACCGTTGTTCTCGCAACGGCAACCGCTTCCGCCGCTCCCCGCGACGGCATCGATTTTCTGCCCCTCTCGGTCGATTTTGAAGAGCGTCTTTACTCGGTCGGCAAGATCCCCGGAAGTTTTCTGAAGCGTGAAGGAAAGCCCAGCGAAAAGGCGATCCTCACCTCGCGCGTCATCGACCGCCCGATCCGTCCCCTTTTCCCGAAGGATCTGCGCAACGATGTTTGCCTGAATCTGCTCGTTCTGTCGGTTGACCCCGACAATTCGCCCGAGATCACCGCTATGATCGGCGCGTCGATCGCCCTTTCCATTTCGGATATTCCGTGGAACGGACCGATCGCCGGCGTATTCATGGGTCTTGTGGACGGCGAGCTTGTCGTAAACCCCACCGCCGCACAGCGCGCCAAGAGCGATCTTGAGCTTACCGTTGCCGGCAGTGAAAAGAAGGTCGTCATGATCGAAGCGGGCGCCAAGGAAGTGCCCGAGGATACCATGTTCGACGCCATCATGAAGGCGCATGAAGAGATCAAGAAGGTCGTTGCTTTCATCAACACCATCGTTGCCGAGATCGGCAAGCCGAAGTTCTCGTACCCCTCGTGCGAGGTCGACCACGACATGTTCGACGCCATCGAAGAGTATGCGATCGAAAAGGTTCGCGCCGCGCTCGACACCGACGACAAGACGGTTCGCGACGAGCGTCTGAAGGTCGTTTACGACGATGTGTTCACGCACTTTGCCGAGACTTATCCCGATTCGCAGGCGGCTATGACCGAATGCCTTTACAAATTACAGAAAAAGGTCGTAAGAAGATGGCTTCTCGACGACGGCAAGCGCGTTGACGGCAGACGTCTCGATCAGATTCGTCCTCTTGCCTCCGAGGTCGGACTTCTTCCCAGAACCCACGGCTCGGCGCTCTTTACCCGCGGTCAGACGCAGGTTCTGACGACCGTAACGCTCGGACCCGTCAGCGATCAGCAGATGCTCGACGGTATCGACAGCGAAGAATTCAAGCGCTATATGCACCACTATAACATGCCCGCTTATTCGGTCGGCGAAGCAAAGCCGACCCGCAGCCCCGGACGCCGCGAGATCGGTCACGGTGCGCTTGCCGAGCGTGCTTTGGTCCCGGTCATTCCGGATGTCGAAAAGTTCCCGTATGCGCTCCGCCTTGTTTCCGAAGTCGTTTCCTCCAACGGTTCGACCTCGCAGGGCTCGATCTGCGCCTCCACGCTTGCTCTTATGGACGCGGGCGTGCCGATCTCCGCACCGGTCGCCGGTATCTCCTGCGGTCTCGTTACCGAGGGTGAACGCTGGATGACCATGCTGGATATTCAGGGACTTGAGGACTTCTTCGGCGATATGGACTTCAAGGTTGCCGGTACGAAGAAGGGTATCACCGCCATTCAGATGGACCTGAAGATCGACGGTCTTACGCCCGAAATCATCAAGGCGGCATTTAAGCAGACCCGCGAAGGACGTCTTTACATCCTCGATGAGGTCATGTTAAAGGCAATTCCCGAGCCGCGCGCCGACGTTTCCAAGTATGCGCCCAAAATGATCTCGATCAAGATCGATCCCGACAAGATCCGTGAAGTAATCGGTTCGGGCGGAAAGGTCATTCAGAAGATCTGCGCCGATACCGGTGCCAAGATCGATATCGAGGACGACGGTTCGGTATTTATTGCCGCCGTTGACCGCGAGGGCGGCGAAAAGGCGCTTGCCATCATCAACGCGATCGTTCACGATCCCGAAGTCGGCATGGAATTTGTCGGCAAGGTAACCCGCATCCTTTCCTTCGGCTGCTTCGTTGAGTATGCCCCCGGCAAGGAAGGATTGGTTCACATTTCGAAGCTCGACAAGAAGCGCGTCGAAAAGGTAGAAGACGTTGTTTCGGTTGGCGACGAGATCAGGGTCAAGGTTGTGGAGATCGACGACAAAGGTCGTATCAACCTCTCCCGCAAAGACTGCCTTTGATTTAATTTAATTGAAAAAAATCCCGCACAGTTTTTTATGTGCGGGATTTTTTTGTCGGAAAAAGGCGGAAAAGAAGAACAAACCGCATGAACGAAGAAAAAGAAACAGAGTTTGTAAAGGTATACACCTTTGCAAGCCCTTAATTTTTTTAAGATTCCGTGTATAAGTATATCGCATTTTTCAAAATATTTCAAACGGTTTTGTAATTTTTTTAATTTTTGCGATATTTTGCCTGAATTGGACGGATTTATAAATGTATACTATTCCGAACGTCTTCGTTTTGTGCGCGCGGGAGCTTCCAAACGGTCACAATTCGAAAAGCGTCTGTCACAAAACGAAACGACTTTTTGCACGAAAAGGGGTACACTGATATAAAGTCGGCATTTTTAACAAAATGCCGGACGATTATATGCATTTTTCTTTCGAATCGCCCACATGCCGCAGGATTTTGTATGGACATTTTTTCGCTTTGGCGATACAATAAAAAATAAATGCGATTGAAAAACATAAAACCGCACGAAAAAGAGAGCGAATTTTTGCCGCGTCGGTGCGCGATTTGTCATGAAAACCCGCCGAATCGGAAAAATGTTGCTTCGCGGCGATGTGTGCGGCTTTTTCTCTTGACTTTCGGTTCGGTTTTGTGTATTATGGTACATATAGGGTGGAAAACATCCGTATTTTTGTTCATTTTGCTTGCTGTTCCGAAAAAAGCTCATCTTTGCCGAGCTTCAGCAATGCATGTGGCTGCGCGAGTCGGTGAAACGGAAGAGAACAAAGACAAAGACAGGTCCGTGCCCAAGCGGCTATGTTTTAAACAAACGCCCGTTATAGGCTGCCCGTATGAAGACCCTGAGGGGTTTTATCATAAATACATTATTTTTTGGAAGGGGAAAAGACATGAAACACCACAGTATGCGCGCGCTTGCGCTTGTGCTTTCGGTTCTTCTTGCGATCGGCTGTGTGCCGTTTGCCGCAAGTGCCGAGGAGTTCGCACTCCCCGCAAGCGATCTTTCCAATCTTGCGTATATCTTGAACAACGAGAGCGATACCGATCTTCGCGTCGTGTATCTCGGCGGATCGGTCACGGCGGGCGCCGGTGCGAGTCAAGCCAATGAAGGCAGCTGGCGCGCTTTGGTCGGAAAATGGTTCACCGAAACGGTGGGCGAGGATTCCGCCTACGGCAAGACCGTCACCAACATTGACGCGGGAATCGGTGCGACGGGCAGCTTTTTCGGCGCTTACCGTTTTTACCGGGACGGTCATTGCGACGAAGGCGCTCCCGACGTACTCTTCATCGAGTATTCGATCAACGACGGTTACGACTCCATAAACGGCACCGACGCGGCGATTTATTATGAATCGATCCTCCGTCAGGCTTATGCCGTAAACCCGAAGATCCAGATCATTCCCGTCTTCACGACCGACGTTTCGTTTGCCAACGCTTATCTGAAGAACGGCACCGAGGGCGGCGCTTGCTTTGAGGCGCACCGCAGACTGGCGGAGCATTACAACCTTCCGCAGCTCAACGTCGGACGCGCTCTTGTCGATGTCATGGCAGAGGAATCGGGACAGACCTCTTTCACAGCGAACGACGCAATCTGGAAGAAATATATCACCGACTCCTGCCATCCCAACGATGCGGGCTATGTGATCTATGCCAAGACCATCACCGATTATCTCGAAAAACAGCTTTTCAGTAACGAAGTAGTCCGCACGGGCACGTACACCGACATCGTGCTTCCCGAAACGACCTATTCCGACGCTTCAAAGCTGATCTTAAACGGACGTTATATCAGCTTTAAGGATGCGGGCTTTACGCAGAAAGACCTGAACGGCTTTACGCTCAACGCAAGGAGCGGCGAAAGCGTTAAGGCTTCGAGCAACGGCACGATTACCTCGAACAACCGTAACGCCTCCTTTGCCTACACCTTCAAGGGGCGCGGCACGGGCTTTTACAACTTCGGCTATCCCGCAAGCGGAAGCCTGAAATGGACGATCACCGCCGTGGACGATGAAAGCGTCACCTACAGCGGCAAAACCTCGCTTATCAAGAACTATTCCACAGGTCTGCCGATTCCCGCCGCCATTATCAACGGTCTTGCAGATCGCGAGTGGCGTGCCGAATACGTCCTCGATCAGAATGCGGACGGTGTTCGCGCCGATCTGCGCTACATCTATGTGGACGGCGATCCCTCGACGGTACATCCCGCGACGGCTCCCGACACAAAGGTTATTTATCTCCCGACGGTCGTAAAGGCTTCGGATCTTTCCTCGGGATGCAGCTTGGACGGCGCGGGAACCTTTGACGCGGCGGCAGACTTTCACGGTCTTTCGGCAAGAGCCTTGACGCCGAAAACGTCTTCGACCGCCACGATCGGTCTTAACTGGTGGGAATGTATGGCCTACAACATTTCCTTCCCCGGTACAAAGTATATTGCCGTCACCTACTATTATGAGGATACGGCGGGAAGCGCCGAAAATCAAGCGGCGTTCCGTATTTGTCAGGTAAACAACGTAGGCAACGACGCGCTCAACTGGATAACGGGCAGCGGCGAGGATGCGGGCTACCTTTATACACAACGCTCCGCTCCCGTTGTCACAAACAAGTGGGTCACACAGTATTTTGACTATACCGAGACGGCGGCATGGCTTGCCGAGACCTATCCCGGCATGATCCTGAAGCAGGTGTATTTCTACCCTTACGGCACAGATGCCAAGGGAAATACCGTTCCCGCAGGACAGGTTGCCTACCTGAACAACATAAGCTTCCATCAGGAAATGCCGATTCTGTATAACACCTCGGGTGAAAGAACCCTTCAGAACGACGGAAGCGCGATCGCTTACGTTTCCGAAACGGGTTCGGTAACGGTCGGCGGAAAGACGTATGAAGCGTACGAAGCAATTGCCGATGCCATAACGGCTCTTTTTCCCGTCGGCGGTACGATTTATTTCACCGGCACGCAGGTCTTCTCCGATACGTCGGAGGCGCGCGGCAAGATCATGCTCATCGGTCTTGACTCGACGGCATATCTTACCAACCAAAAGCTTGAGATCTACGGCGGAGACACCGAGTTTGACAGCCTTACCATGGCGGGCGCCGGATGGGAAAGCTGGACGCGCACAAACGGAAACGTTCTCACCTTCGGTAAAAACTTCAAGAGCGAAAAGACCATCTATTACGGTCAGAGCAATAACGGAAAAGCGAACAAGATCGATTTCCATAACGGCTCGTTCGGTGAAGGCGGTGCGGCTGCCGAATACGGCAGAACGCACACCGTCACGGGAGACACGATTTATAACTACTACGGAGGTTCGTTCAATCATATCCGCGTCATCTCCCGTAACGGAAAGGGCACGGCAGACGGCGGTATCCAGACCGTAAACGGCGACATTTATCTGAACATCTACGGCGGAAGCTTCGTCTCCGTTTTCCCTGCCTCAACGACGGCTATTTTGAACGGCAGCGCGTTTATCAACGTAAGCGGCGGTAAATTTAAGGGCGACTTCTCTTACGGCTCGTCTCAGAATTTTGTTACCTCCGACACGCGCAGAATGCGCGTAAACGGCGACTACGTTCTCCTCTTTAATAATGCCGAGATCAAAGCGGCGGGCGGCAGCCTTGCGGGAAGATCGATCGGCATAACGCAGAATCAGCCGCTGATCACGTCGGGCAAAAAGATCATCATCAGCAACAACCACGAGCTTGCTTCCGACACCGGTCTTGATCTTTCCGGCAACCTTGCGGATGTCGTTCTGACCGTTTCGGGCGGTAAAGCCGAGCTTGTCCGCGGAGAGAACGGTATTTGCACGAGCTATACGCTCACTCCCGATAAGGAGGGCGATGCCCCGTATGCAAACGGCGTAAAGCTTCTTCCCGACGAAGGAGGATTCTATACGCTCAATGCCGGAACGACGGAGATTGTCTTCCGGGCAGACGATTCGATCGATGTGATTTACGCCGACGGCAGCGGCAATACGGTCGAAACGATCGGAAGTGCGAACAATTCGATCACGCTTCCCGTCAACCCCTTTGCTAAGAGCGGCTACACCTTTGCGGGCTGGAGGACGGAGGGAGACGATACGGTTTATGCTCCCGGCGATACCTATCTTCTCGGCGAGACCGCCGTCACCTTTACGGCGCGATGGCTGGAAAACAGCGAGGTTCCCGTCCTTTACGTAAAGCAGTCGGCGGAACGTTCGGGACTCGGTCTTACGGCGGACGCCCCCGTTAAAACCATCAAGGAGGCCATCAACATTGCGGGAGCGGATCGAGACTTTACGATTATGTTCCTCGACGATTACAACGAAAGCCAAGCCTCGGATTATGCCGTGACGGGCGCCAACCACACGGGAACCATCACCTTCTCGTCGACCGAAAACGGTTCGCTCGGTTGGGTGGCGCAGTTCTGCACCAAGGGCCCCGCAATTTTCGAGAATATCAATTTTAAGATTCGGGCAAACAACAACTTCATTGTAAATGACCAGAACCCCGTAACCTTCGGCAAGAACGTCAAGAACCTTCCGTATAGCGGAACGACCCACAGACCGAAGCTCCATATGGGTCGTCAAAACGGGAATACGTCGTTCCAAAATTTCCGTATGGACAGCGGCAGCGTTAATATTGCCTATATCGGTCCGTTCTATAACTCACAGGGCACTACCCGCACCTGCGACGGCGCCAAGGTTACGATAAACGGCGGTACGCTTGACTCGCTCATTCTCGGTCCTGACTCGTATGGATCTGTGACCGGCGGAGTAAGATTCACCGGAACCGTAACCGTGCTGTACAGCGGCGGCAAAATCAATTCGATCACCACGGGTCCCCGCGCGGTTTCGTATGCCGATACGCAATTTATTGCCAACAACGGTCTTACCTTCCCGGCACTTCCTTCGGAAACCGACAACGGCAAGCGTTATATCGTCAACAGCGCCGTCGGAGGTACGGTAACCGATACCGACACGGTCGGAACCTTCAAGATCGTTTCACAAAGCGGCGCTTTGTTTATAGACGGAGATAGGATTGCAATTACCGATAACGACCTTTATACGCTTACGCCCGGAACACATACCGTAACCTACGGAAGCACGGTTGTTATAACGGAGGACGGAAACGGCTCGTATATCGACGAAGCGGCAGGCAGCATTACGGTCGGAAAAGACTCGATCGCAGCCTTTACCGAATCTTCGATTCTTTCGAGAGACGGTGCGCTCTTTATCGGTTGGTTTAAGGGTGAGAAGGCTGTTAAGAACGGCGACGCACTCCGCAAGGGAGATGTTCTCACCGCACACTTCCTCCCGATCCGTACCGAAAGTCAGTTTAACGTGCTCGGCGCACAGGTTCGTCTTACGGGCGAAGAGGGACTCCGCTTTGTAAACGAATTCACCATGGATCTGTTTAAGGCTCTCGGTGCTTCGGGCGCTGCGTTTACGCAGAAGACCGAAAGCGACGATACGAACGAGGGAACGGGATTTGTTATCCTACCCGAGTCCTATCTTGCCGAGAACGAAGCGCTCACCAAGGAGACCGAAAACGCATATACCGTTCCCGCAAAGAACATTTTTGCTGCGGATGAAAATGCGTTCCGCTATACGGTTTGCGTAACGGGTATCGAGGAAGCGAATTACACGCGCCGCTATGCAGTCGTTCCGTATATCACGTACAATACCGCAAACGGCGTTTCGTACACCTTCTACGGTGACCGGTATGCAACTTCGATCGCCGCAGTGGCAAAGGCGGCTCTCGCAGATGAAAGTGCGACCTTTACCGACGCCCAGATCGAACGCCTGAACGCTCTTGCAAAAGACGCGTAAACAGCTTTATACATCAAGGGCAAAGCTCCTTTGATAGACCCATAACCTTTTCCGCCGTCCGATTTCCCCCTTTTTTCGGACGGCGGAGAAGACAGCAAACCCCGCTCGAAAATGTATTTTCGAGCGGGGCTGCTTTTTGCGTTATGAACATTTCCCGTTACATATTCCCTCGCACCAGCGTGTCAATTGCGGAATTAATGCCCGAGAAAACGAGCGCGGCGGAGGAAAAAATGCCTTCGAAAAGGTCGTCTGCCGCCTCCCGCACAGGAGTCGGAAATAAGAGTTTTTCTGCCTCCCGCGCCCCGCTTGCGCCCGCGAGAAGCGTTTCCTTTACGGCGGGATCCATCGTGTATTCGTCGTCGCCCAACCGAAGAGTCGCGCTGTCAAAGTCAAATGAAAAAAGATCAAAGAGAGCAAGCTCGTTCTTTTTCAATGCCGTGACGGCGTACAACAAAAAGACAAGGGTCAGAAAAAGAGTCAGAAAAAAAGAAAATCGGTCGCTGTGTTTCCCCATTTTTTACGTTCCTCCGTTTTTGGTTTTGTGCTTTCGACGGTCATTCCTTTATCACGTCGGCGAAGGACTTAGCGAAAAGACGCACGCTTTTTTGCGCTTCGGAAAGTTCCCCGCCGCACGAGCCTGCCTCTAAAAGAAAATAACCGCTCGCGATCTGCTGATTAAAGCTTGCGCGGCGCAGATTGATTCCGCGCATCAGCGACGGATATTTTTTCTCGGCGCTGTTTTGGATCGCCTGTGCAACGCGCAGATTGCTTTGCCAGTTGGGGTGATTTGCTCCTGCCTCGTCGGTTCCGACAACCAGCATCAAGCGCGCGCATTTTTCGCCGAAAAGCTCGGTCGAAAGGTCGGCATATCCGTCTCCGTCGGGAACGGCGTCGCGGTGAAGGTCGATGATATAGCGTATCGACGGATAGCGGGAAAGATAATCCCGCGCAGCACGGGCGGAGTTTTGATAAGCCTTGATGAACGAATCCTTGTCGAACATTTCCCGACAGTGCAGCACCGAAATGCCCTCCTCGCTCAGCGCTTCGGCAAGCGCGTCGCCAACCGACACGACGTTTTGCGCCGTGTCGTCGGTACGGTAATTCGACGCATTCGGCGCGTCGGCATAGCATTCGGTGCCGTGGGTGTGCAGAATGAGAACCGACGGGCTGTTCTCGCCGAACACATCCACCGCGTCGGCGCTCTCTGCGTCCGAAAGAAGCGGGATCGGATACGGCGTTTCCGAAAGCGCGCCGAGATCGATACTGTATGCGGTCTCGTTGATAAGCGCGCTTTCCGAAGTGCGTGTCGTCTTTACGGGTTCGGCACTTGGGTTGTTATCAGATAAAACCGCGTTATCGGCATTTTCGGAGGGCTTTTTCTCGGTATTCGGCAGAAAAAACGTTTCCGAAACTCCGGAAGCTTCCGAAAGCTCCGCATCCGAAGTAGGGAAAAGGGTCGCGTCGGAAACGGTATTTTCTGGCTGCTCCTGTGCGGACAAAGCACGAATAAATCCGACGAGACGTTCGCGTAATACCGCTTCGTCGGCGGTCAGAAGTCCGCAGGTAATGTCCTGCGCCCGCTTTCCGCCCGGCGTGAACGGCGCGCACAAAAGCCCCAAAACCGACAAAAGCAAAAAAGCTCGGAATACTCGTCCGTAGCTTTTCGCGCGCCGAATTTTGCGCGAGGCAAATTCGATCGTTGCGGCGGCTTTTTCGATTTTTTCGATTTCGTTGCCGTCCGTTTTCCCGATCTCGACGGTCGAAACGCTCTCGGCGATCGACGGAACGGTCGGCTCCGAAAAATGCGGCAAAGGTTCGGGTCTTGCCGTCGAAAAACGCTTATAACTCATGTCCGCCGCCTCTTTTTTGGAAAATCACATAAGCAGTATATGGATTTTCGCCGTGCGTTATGCGGCAGATGCGCAAAATACGCTATTTATTGGTGCTTTTTCGATAATCGCTCGGGGAAAGCCCGACGATCTTTCGAAAACTCGTGCTGAAATAATAAACATTCGGATATCCGACCTTTTCGGCAATTTCCCGCACCGTGCAGCGTTCGGTTTTCAAAAGCTCGCAGGCGTATTTCATTCGGAGCGACAAAAGGTATGCCTTGGGCGGCATTCCGAAACGGCGTTTGAAGATGCGCTTGAAATAAGCGTGACTGATGCCGCAAAGAGTGCCGAGACGGTCGATATCCACATCTTCGTAGAAATGCTCGGAAAGATAATCGACCCCGGGGCGGATCTTTTCGAACAGGTCGTTCGGAACGTACTCTTCTTCGCTTTGTAAAATGCCGAGAATTTCGTAAAGACAGGCAAGCGTTGTGTGAAAATAACCGTTTCGCTTCTCTTTCCATGTTTTTTCCGCTTTGCGAAAAAGACGGGAAAGATCGTCGTATCGGCGTGGGAAAACGAGAAATGCCGTGTTTTCAAACGGAAGGGTTGTATCAAATTGTATATCTATACAATATCCTTCCTCCAAAGTACGGCAGGTGTATTCCACGGGGGTGTTTTTTGCGGGGAGAAAACGCACCGACCCTTTTTTATCGAGAAATACCTTTTTGTCAAAACGGGTCTCGGTTTGCCCTTCAAGCTTTATAATCAGCTCGTTGTGATACACTTTTCCGCTGTAATCGCGCACTTTCGGAGTAAATTTACTTTGCACGGTAAAAACCGAAACAATGTCGGTAACAAGTATCTTTGGATTCATTTTGCCGTTCTCGCTTTTCCTGTTTTTTGACAGTATAACAAACGCGAAAAAGTTTGTCAAGATTTTTGTACTAAAAAATATAAATAACCGTTTTCTGTATTTTCCTTTTCAAAAACGTGCGGTATACTGTGTACAAGAGTCCTTGCCGAACGGGTTTCGGCAGGAAAAAACACCCTTCGAAAAGAGGAAAGATTATGACGGAACGTATACGGAATATGGCAAAGGAAGCGATGTACGGCGAGGACAAATTTCCGCGCTGTTCGATCTCTGTGGAAAATGAAAGCGAACTGAGCTCACCGAAGGCGATCGCGGAGGGACTGCGGCGTTATTTTCGCAAAGTTCCGATAAAAGAGTATCCCGGTGAGAAGCTTTTCGGGCGCATTCGCTTTTCCGGATGCGATTATCCTTCCGATTTTTATCGTCGCGCTGGCTGCGAAAGCTTCGGAAAATACTGGTCGAAGCATTGCTGGAACAGACCCGACCCCGTGTTTTATTGGGGTTGGACGCACGTTGTTTTGGATTTTGATTCGCTTTTGAGAGAAGGGCTTTACGGATATAGGGAAAGAATCTGCTCGAGACCCCAAAAAGACGAATTCTGCGAAGCCATGGTTATAGTTTTGGATTCTCTTGAGGAGTTTTCTCTTCGCTGCGCGGAGTGCTGCTCATCCCCGCGCCTTCGTTCGATTCTTCAAAAAGTGCCGATGCGGCCCGCCGGGGATTTTTATGAGGCGGTTCAGGCGGTTTGGTTTTTGTTCCAGTTTTGCGCCGACAGCCTCGGACGAATCGATCGGTATTTATATCCGTATTACAAAAACGATATCGAAAGCGGAAAGATCGACCGTGATGAAGCAAAGGATTTGCTTCAGGAGCTGTTCGTCCGCGTATACGAAACACAGACCGACAACAAAGCACTTCCGATAAGCGGACACAATCATCTGGTCGTCGGCGGATATTTGCCCGACGGGACTGACGGCTTTAACGAGCTTTCGCGTTTGGTTCTTGAATGTATCGCCGAGCTTCCCACTTTCCGCCCGCAAGCTTCGTTTCGTTATACGAAATACACCTCTCCCGAGACCATGCGGTTTATCACCGAACTGAATGCTAAGTGTCAATGGATCGTTTTTGTTAACGACGAGCCGCGCCTTCCGGGTATGGCCGATGTCGGAATCGACCCCAAAGATGCCGTCGATTATACGGTCGTCGGGTGCAACGAATGGAATCTTCCCTGCGGAGCGGATCTTTCGCTTGCCCACGTCAATCTTCTGCACTCGTTGGAATCGCTTTTGTATGAGGACCCGCAGATCGAAAAAACGCAGAGCTTTGATGAGGTCATGACGCGGCTTTACGGATATATGAAACGGGATATGGAAACGATTGCGTCGGAATATCCGCGTTATGTCGCTGCCACGGCGGGGGATATCAATGTTTTGACCTCGGCGCTTTGTCGCACTTGCATCGAAAGGGCAAAGCCGTTTTCCGACGGAGGCGCGAAATATCACGGTATTACATTCTCCTTCAACAGCCTTTCCAACGTTGCCGATTCTCTTTCGGTCATAAAGCAGTTTGTATTCGACGAAAAAAAGCTTACGATGGCATCCCTTTGCGACATGCTTCGAAAAAATTACAAAGGGTATGAGGACATCCGCACACAAATTCTGCGCACGGGACATTTCTTCGGAAACGATGACGATTATGTTGATTCGATCGTCGAAAGGGCCGTGGACGAACTGTATGCGATTCGTTCCGAGCTTCCGCGGAACAAGGATGATATTTACATTATCGGCTCGTTTGTCGGCGCGACGCATCCGAATCTGATTTTCGGAAGAATGACCAAAGCGACTCCCGACGGGCGAAGGGACGGCGACCCCTTTACGATGGGGATCGCGCAAAGCGACGGCAAGGATAAAAGCGGGCTGTCGGCGCTGCTCAATTCGATTGCAAAGCTTGATTATCGAAAACTCTGCGGCTGCGTGGTCGCAAACGTCAAGATCGACAAAAGCTTTACACGATCGGAGGAAAAGCTCGAAAAGCTTGCCGCAATGTACCATACTTTCCTGAAAAAGGGCGGCATGCAGCTGCAGATCAATTATCTTTCGCAAGAGGAGCTTTTGCGTGCCCAAAAGAATCCGGACGAATATCGGAATCTGGTCGTGCGTGTGACGGGATATTCGGGATATTTTACCCGTTTTGATACCGATTTGCAAAACGATATTATTCGGCGCACGGTCGAGCGAGTCTGAAGCGGGGGAAGTGTTATGTTTCCTATTTTCGATATTGCGCGAAATTCCTTTGAGGACGGTCCGGGAATTCGCACGACCGTGTTTTTTCGCGGTTGTAATCTCTCTTGCGCGTGGTGTCACAATCCCGAAAGCCGCGACGGAAAAAGGCATATTTTCTATTATAAAGACCGCTGTATGCATTGCGGAAAATGCACGTCGGTTTGCCCGAACGGTGCGGTACGGTGCGGAAAGCTGCAGCCCGAGAAGTGCGATTTTTGCGGACAATGCGAAACGGTTTGTCCGTCGGGTGCTCTTTCGGTTTGCGGGAAAGATTATACGGAATCGGAACTGCTTTCGCTTCTTTTACGGGACGCGGACTATTATGCCGCATCGGGCGGCGGCGTGACTTTTTCGGGCGGCGAGTGTATGCTTTGGGCAAAAGAGATAGCGCCGTTTTCGGCGAGTCTTGCGAAGAACGGAATTCACACGGCAATCGATACGGCGGGAAATGTACCGTGGGAAGCGTTTAAACTTGTTTTGCCGTATACCGACTTGTTTCTCTATGATATCAAAACACTTGATCGGGAAAAGCATATCGCGTATACGGGCGTTTCCAATGAGAGGATCCTGAAAAATCTCGAATCGCTTTTTTCGTGCGGCGCTTCGGTTTGGATTCGGATACCCGTTATCGGCGGGGTGAACGACACCGAAGAGGATATGCGCGCGATCCGCGAGTTTTTGTCGCCATATCGCCCCGAAAAGATCGAGCTTTTGCCGTATCATCGGCTGGGAGAACCCAAATATGCGGCGCTCGGGCTTCCTATACCGCAATTTCCCGAGATACCCGAGGAAAAAATGAAGGCGCTTCGCGCCGTGTTTTCCTGAATTTTCCTAAAGGCTTAAAGCAAGAAAACGACAAAAAGGCAGATCCGAAAAACGGATCTGCCTTTTGATTCGAAAAATCGAATGTTACCGCGTAAAAAATTACTTGATGGTAACGGTTGCGCCGGCGGCGGTAAGAGTAGCCTTCATAGCCTCTGCGTCTTCCTTGGAGATGCCTTCCTTGAGGATCTTCGGAGCGCCTTCTACAAGGTCCTTTGCTTCCTTCAGGCCGAGACCGGTGATCTCGCGAACTGCCTTGATAACGCCGAGCTTGCTGTCGCCGGCAGAGGTGAGTTCAACGTCAAATTCGGTCTTTTCTTCAGCGGCTGCGGCTGCGGGAGCAGCAACGCCTGCAACAGCTACGGGAGCTGCGGATACACCGAATTCTTCCTCAACTGCCTTAACGAGGTCAGCGAGTTCGAGAATGGTTAATGCTTTGATATCTTCGATAATCTTCATAGACTTTTCGGATGCCATTGTGATATACCTCCAAATAATAAAATATGTGTGTCGGCTGTGCCGACGAAGCGCCCGCATTTTTCATCGGTGCGCGCAAAATTGGGACAAAATTCGAGGTTCGAAAACGATTCGAAAATTATTCCGCTGCTGCTTCCGCGGGAACGCCGCCTTCTTTGTCGATGATCGCCTGGATGGCGTAAGCAAAGTTGTAAAGCGGGGACTGGATGCTTCCGAGAAGCTTGACGATAAGACCTTCTCTCGAGGGGATAGCCGCGAGGGACTTGATCTCGTTTACGTCGATTACTCTTCCGTCGATGAAGCCTGCCTTCAGCTCGAAGCTGTCGTTGTCCTCAGCAAACTTGTTGAGAACCTTGGCGGGAGCGATGGGGTCATCGGAAAGAGCGATGGCGGTCATACCTTCAAGAACCGAATCAAATCCGGAAAGTCCGGCGATGTCGGCAGCCTTCTTGATGTAGGTATTCTTGATTACTTTGTAATGAACACCGTTCTTGCGAAGCTCGTTACGAAGCGCGGTATCTTTTTCCACGGTAATACCGCAGTAGTTTACCAGAACGCCGCTCTGAGCGGATTTCATCTTTTCGGCAAGTTCACCGACCATTTTTTCTTTTTGTTCAAGAATCTTTGCGCTCGGCATGGTACTGTTTCACCTCCAATAAAAAAAGTTCTTTTGGGACCGCAAAAAGCGTAACCGGAAAAGAACAAGAAACACAATATCAAGCCCGAAGGTGGGTTTTCAGTGAAATATGTCTTTCCTCGGCAGGCGGGCGAGCCGTTAGCGCACAAAAAGCGTGCGACCTGCTTTCTTAGGTCAGGACATAATTATAGCATGTCTTTTCCCGTTTGTCAAGCGTTTTTTGAAATTTTGCAAGAAAAATTGCGCCGTATGTTCAGACGCTTCCGAAATAGACGTTTGTCGTATAAGAATAGTCCGCCGTGCCGTCTTTTTCGTGACGCTTGAAAAGCTCCTTCAGTGCCGACGCGTAAGAAGCGTATCCCACCTTGCCCTTTTTCGGCGCATAGGAAGAGGAAAGACAGCGCCGCAAAAACATTTCTTCGGTATAAGAAAGCGGATTTTCAAAAGAGAGATGCGTATATTCCCCTTTGAAGAAATCCGAAAAATCGCGGGACATTCCCTCCGCGCCGCACCGTTTCCCGAAAAAGCGCTCGTTCAGCGCAAGATTTTTGGAGACGAGCGGGCAGCTTTCGTCGCGTTCGTTCCAAAGCAGCACGACCTTTCCGTGCGCTTTCAGAATACGGCGGCATTCCTTTTGAAAGGCGGCGCGGTCGAACCAATGAAACGCCTGCGCCGCCGTGACAAGCGAAACGCTTCCTTCGGAAAGCCCCGTGCTTTCCGCGCCGCCGCAGACCGACACGACGTTATCTTGGCAGCAAAAGGCTTTTTCCGCCGCCTTTCGCATATCCTCGTTCGGCTCGACGGCAAAGATTTTCTTTACGTACGGCAAAAGCAAAAGGGTGAAAATGCCCGTTCCCGAGCCGATGTCGGCTGCCGTTGTGTCGCTTGTCAGGATCTCTTTTTCCCGCAGCGCTTCAAAAAGTGCGACCGGATAACCGGGGCGCGCGGAAGAATAAAGCGCTGCCTTCCCGTCAAATTTTTCTTCATTCATGATTCTTTTCTTCGTGCGCCTCTTCGCCGTCGGTTATTTCTTTTATCGCTTCGACAAGGGCGTCTGCCGTATCGTGCGCCATAAGCGACGTCTCGCCGACCTTTTCTGCGGCAAGCTCGCCCGCACGTCCCGCAAGATACGCTCCGCCGCAAATCGAAAAAACGCTTGCTTTGTGATACCCCAAAAGCCCTGCAAGAACGCCCGACAAAACGTCGCCGCTTCCCGCCGTCGCCATCCCGGGCGAGCCGCTGTCCGAGAGCATAACGTCGCTCCCGTCGGTGACGACCGTCGCCGTTCCTTTAAGCAGGACCGTAACGTTCGAAAACCGTGCGGCAAATGCGCGCGCGCAGGCGATCGGATCGGAAAGAATTTCCGCGATGCTCTTTCCCGTAAGGCGGGCAAACTCCATCGGGTGCGGCGTTATCGTCACGCTTTCGCACGCGTTCTCCGAAAGAAGCTCCGCGCCGAGCCTTGACAAGACATTCAGCCCGTCGGCGTCGAGAATCAGCCGCCCCGTGTAATGCGTCAGAATATAGCGCAGAATATCACCGTTTTGCTCGCCGTTTCCCCAGCCCATGCCGCAGGCAAGGGCGCGCGTTCCGTGAAAGAGCGCGTCGAGCTTTTCGGGACAAAAAAGCATGTGTCCGTCGCCGTCGTCGGGCATCGGGAAGTAGGTGCTTTCCAAAAGATACGGCGACACGGCGGGATAAAGGCTTCTTGCCGCGCAAAGCTTTACGACGCCGCAGCCGCACCGAAGCGCCGAGCACGAAAGATTCGAAAGCTTTACCGCCCCGGCATATTCAAGACAGCCGCCCGAGACCGCGACATAACCGTACGTTCCCTTGTGCGAATTGTTTTCCCGTTTCGGGAAAAGTGCCGAAAAGTCGCTTCTTTCGGCGATAAAGCATTTTTGCGCGCCGTCACACGGCAAAATTCCGATGTCGACGCAGACCTTTTTCCCGATCACATCCTTCGCGCGCCCGAGAAAATGCCCGGGCTGATAGAATCCGATCGAAACGGTAAGCGCCGAGATGACGCTTTTTTCACCCGTTCCCGAATCCCCCGCAAGACCGCTGTTAATGTCCGCCGAAACGACGGGCTTCCCCGAAGCGTTGACCGCGTCGATGCAGTCGGCGAAGATTCCTTTCGGCTCGCCGCGGAATCCCGTGCCGAAAAGGCAGTCGGCAATCGTCGAAAAACGGGCAAAATCAAAGGGATACCCGATGTGAACGGGAATTCTTTTTTTGCGGCACAGCGCGAAATAATGCGCTCCGTCGGGCGAAAAGCGCTCCTCGGGCAGGAAAAGCTCGGGAGAAAGCCCCGCTTTTTCGAGACACAGCGCCAAAACATAGCCGTCGCCCGCGTTGTTGCCCGTGCCGCAGACGATCGCGGTCTTTCCCCAGTTATCGTAAGCGCGGAAGATACCTTCGCCCGCGCGGCGCATAAGCTCTTTTGAGTCGGTGCCGCGCGCGATGGTCTGCGCGTCGCTCTTTCGCATATCTTCGACCGTGAGAATCGGAATCATACATACCTCCCAAAATAACAAAAACGGAAAAAAGGAATCGGGAAAAAGCGGAAATGCTTATTCAACGTAGGTACCGCGATACTTATTCATGGAGATGGCAAACAGCTCGCCGTTGGTGGGCGGGGTGTAGGTGATGGAATTGGCGCCCGCGTGAATGGTCTTTAGGATCGATTCGTCGGTCGGTCCGCCGGTCGCGATAATCGGAATTTTCGGATACAGCGCGCGAATGTGCGCGACGATTTCGGGCGTGCGGGACGCCGCCGAGACATTCAGAATGTCCGCACCCGCACGCAGCCGCTCTTCGATATCCTGCTTTTCCGACACGATCGTCGCAATGACGGGAATGTCGACGCATTCTTTGATGTTCGAAATGACCTTCGGGTCGATCGGCGCGTTGACCACAACGCCGAACGCCCCCTGGTTTTCGGCTTCGACGGCAAGGCGCACCGAACGGTCGCCCGCCGTAAGACCGCCGCCCACGCCGACGAACACGGGCGCGTCGGAAACGCTGATGATCGCCTGCGATATGGAGGGCTGCGGTGTGAAGGGATAGACGGCGATGATGGCGTCGGAATTGATGTTTTTAATGATGGCGACGTCGGTCGAAAACACGATCGAACGGATTCTCCGTCCGAAAATGCGGATCCCGGAGCAGGAATGAATGCATTCGGGAACGTTGATCAGGTGACTGCGCAGGGTTCCGTTATAATGCGGTATGGTAGCCATGGTGACTCCTTTCGTTCAAAGCTTTTTATTACGGTTCGTGTTTTTTCTGAAAAATCGGAAAACTTTTCCATTTACCAGTATAGCAAAAAAATATGAATTTTTCGTCCGAAAAAAGGAATATAACGGTCATTTTTCCGAAACGGTTAAGAAAAAAGTGCCGAGAGCTTTCTCTCGGCACGGGATGTTTATTTGTTCGGAAGAAATTTTTGCACACGGGTCGATTTACGAAACGACGGCGCTCTTTTTTTCGGAAAGAACGCTTCCGGCGGGGGCGGCGCGATAACCGCTTACACCGAGGATCGTTTCACCGTCGACCTGAAGCGCCACGGGACGGTCAAATTCCACCTCAACCGCGTGTCCCGAGCGAACCTCGACAAAACGGGTATATTTAATATGCTCGCCTTTGAAGATCGACGGGAAGATCATAAGGCTGCGCAGCTTTCCCGTGCCGTACATGACAAGAACCGAAAGGGAGCGGTCGGTGCTCAGACGATTCTGACCGGGAGTCGGCATCATGCCGCCGCCGTAGAACTGACCGTTCATGCAGGGGGCAAGCCAGACCTTTTTATATTCCTTGGTCACACCGTCCACCGTGACGCGCGCGCCGGTCGGATGATATTTCCACAAAAGTCCTTTGATGGCGATTTTGGTATAATTGATCGGCTTTTCGGTCACGGCGCGCAGACGGTCGCCCTCTTCGCAGCAATAGCCGTCGATGCCGTAGCCGATCCCGTTTAAGAAACGGTAATTTTTGCCCTTGACCGTGACGATCGGAAGATCCTTTATGTAATCGTCAATGCAAAAAGGCGCGGCGCCTTTTTTCTTTCCGAGGTCGTGCAGAAAATCGTTTCCGCTGCCCACGCCGTAATACAGAATATCCGACGGAAGTATGAGAGATTCGGTGTCGTTGATAAAGCGGTTCAGGGTTCCGTCGCCGCCGCAGAGAATGATCTTTTCTCCGTCGGCAAGGGAGGAAAACACGTCTTTGTAATCGTCAATGTCGGTCATGCGGACAAAGCGGAGCGCGGCGTCGGGAAAGAGCGTCGAAAGATGCTTTGCTTCGGCTTCGCCGTTTCCGTTTCCGGCATACGGATTGAATAAAACAACATACTGTTCCATTTTTCGAATTCCTTTCAGAATTTTGAATTGCGCGCCGTGCGTGTTCGCATGTCCAAAAGATCGTATTCGCGAATGTGCTCTTCGATCGGCATTCCGCGCCTTAAAAGGGCGCACAAAATCTCCGCACAGGCGTAACTGTCGCTTCCCGCCTTGTGATGATCAAGATCGATCGAAAGCATGCGGCAGACCGTATCCAGCTTATGATTCGGAAAATCCGGAAATGCCTTTCGCGCAAGGCGGCAGGTGCAGACATACGGAAGCACACGGGGGCAGGGGATACGGTAAGCGGAAAGGCATTTGGCAAGCACCGCCATGTCAAAGGGCGCGTTGTGCGCCGCCAGGGTCGCACCGCCGCAGAACAGCGGACCGATCTTTTCCCAAAGCTCGGAAAAGCCCGGCGCACGTGCCGTATCCTGCGGGCGTATCCCGCAAAGCTGCATGTTGAAGGGATCAAAATACGTACCGGGGTCGATGAGCGTCGAAAAACGCCGCACGATTTCCCCGTTGTCGACGACCGTAACGCCCAAAGCGCACATGCGGTTGTTTTCGTGGTTCGGCGTTTCGACATCGAACGCCACATAGCGCTTTATCAAGCCCGATCGCCCCCTATCTTTTCTATTATACAAAAAAAGTCGGATTTTGTCAATCGTGCGAAGCGTTTTTTCGCGGCGGCGGGGAAAAAGTATTTTCGGAAATCGAAAAACGGCAAAAAAACTCGGCAAGCCGAAACGGGAGGACTTGCCGAGTTTTTTTATTATCCGTCGCGTGCCACCGTCAGCCGAATGAGAAAATTCTCATCGTCATACTGATCGTCGGGCAGTGTGTCGTGTGCGCCGTTTTTCAGTGCGGCGCGATTGTTGCGCAGCGCGCCGCATTTTTGACAGCGGCACGTGATAACATAGCCTTTTTTCGGGTCGGGACGTGCGGAAACGGGGATCAACAGTCCGCCGCAGTCCGACGCGCGGTCGCCGGGATTTATGTCGACATGAAGCGAGCAAAGACAGCGGGGGCAATGGTTGCGGCTGGTCTTGCCGAGCGGCAAAACCGCAAAACCGCAGTTTTGACAGACAAATCCGCTGTCGTTTTTGGAAAAGCGTTTTGTTTCGGTCATGCTTTATGCTCTGTCCTTTTCGATGGCTTCCCAAAGACCGTTGATATAGACCGCGCCGAGCGCACGGTCATAAAGACCGTAACCGGGTCTTCCCGTTTCGCCCCAGATCATGCGTCCGTGGTCGGGACGGATATAGCCGTCAAAGCCGGTCTCGACCAGCGCTTTGACAATGGCGTAAATATCGAGCGAGCCGTATTCGGTCTTGTGCGCCGTCTCGTCGAAATCGCGCTCGCCGACGCGCCTTATGTTGCGGATGTGCATAAAGGGGATGCGATCCATGGCGGAATATTTGCGCACCATGGCGGGGATATCGTTTTTCGGATTTACGCCGAGCGAACCCGTGCAGAAGGTAAGTCCGTTGTACGGCGAATCGTACAGCGAAAGAAAACGGTCGAGGTTCTTCTCGTCGGTAATAATGCGGGGAAGCCCGAAGATGCCCCACGGCGGATCGTCGGGGTGGATCGCCATTTTGACGTCGCATTCCTCGCAGGTGGGAAGGATACCGTGAAGAAAATACGAAAGATTTTCCCACAACTTTTCTTCGTCGACTGCCTTATATTCGGTAAGCAGTGCGCCGAGTCCTTCTTTGGTATAACTCGAATCCCAGCCGGGGAGCGAAAGGTCGCCCTTGCGGGGATCCATTCCGAGGACCGTTTTATCGCGGTAAACGAGCGAGGTCGAGCCGTCGGCGTTGACGTGCGAAAGATCCGAGCGGAGCCAGTCGAACACCGGCATGAAGTTGTAGCAGATCACCTTGACGCCCGCGGCGGCAAGATTGCGGATGTTTTGCTTGTATACGTCGATGTAATGATCGCGCGACGGTTTTCCGAGCTTGATATCCTCATGGACGGGAACGCTTTCGACGATGTCGAAAATAAGACCGTGCGCTTCGCAGGCGCTCTTGATCTTTTCGATCTCGGACGGTTCCCAAACCTCGCCGACCGGCACCGAATAGACCGCCGAAACCACGCTTCGCATGGCGGGAATCTGGGAAATGTCGCGGAGGGTCACGGGGTCGTTTTCCCCGTACCAGCGAAAGGACATTTTCATGTTGTTTTCTCCTTAGCGTAAAAATGAAAGTGTAAATTCGGTGAGAAATTTACGATCCGCGCCGCGTCTTTAACCGAATGTCCTCTCCGACAAAGCAGTAGGACTTGAATTCGCCCACAAGACGCGAAACGATCCGCTCGTCATAGGTCTTTTGAAGCTCTGCCGCGCTCGAAAGATTGGTGCTGATCAGCATGCCCTTGCCTCCGTAAACGCGGGTGTTGAGAAGATTGTAAAGGGTGGAGTGCGTAAAGGAGCTCATAAATTCCGCGCCCAGATCGTCGATGATCAGAAGATCGCATTCGAAATAGCGGTCGGTGGAGGGCGCTTCGACTTTGGAAAAGCGCTCTTTTTCGAAGGCGTGCATAAGATTCAGCGCGGAATCGTACACGACGTCGTAACCGCGGTCGATGACGGTTTTGGCAATTGCGGTCGAAAGATGGGTCTTTCCCAGTCCCGTTCCGCCGAAGAACAGCATATTCCGCACACGGTTTTCGTCTCCGAAATGCTCGGCAAAGCTCTTTGCCTCCGACAGGATAAAGCGCATCATGGCGCGGTCCTTTTCGGGGTACAGCGCAAGCGAAAAATTGTCAAACGACTGGTCGGTCAGAATCGCGCCCAGTCCCGAGCTTTTGTAGGATTCGCGCCGCAGCGCCGCAAGACGGCAGGAGCAGGGCGCAAGACCTACATAGCCCGTGTCCTTGCATTTTTCACATTCAAAGCGCGGCTTCGTGTAATCGGGCGGAAAGCCCGCCTCGCGCAAGATTTCGGCGCGCGCACTCTGCAGCTCGCGGTTTTCCTCGCGAAGCCGCGCGATGCGCGCCTCCAGCGGCGTCTGCGCGTTTTTCCTGAGCGCTTCGGAATAGACCTTCAGCCCCGTTTGCGACAGCGCCTCGTCAATCTTTCGGATTCCCGGCACCGAGATATAAACCTCCGCTTTGCGGGTCTCCGCTTCGTCAAAGGCGCGTTTGCGCTTTTCGTCAAAGGCTTCTTTTACCCTTTTTTGAACTTCAATCGAGTAAGAAATATTTCTCACCTTACCCTTTCCACATTGTACTACAGCGCAAAGCCCGTGTCAATGCTTTTGCCCGTATGCGGGCAAAAGCGCACGGATGGCGCAAGTTTTATTTCGAAAGTGTAAACCGTCCGCCGCACCTTAATCCTCTTCGCAGACGGCGGTCTCGCGCGGCAAAAGAACCGTTACGGTCGTTCCCTTGCCCTTGCCGCTGGTCACACAGATCTTGCCGTGATGCGCGTCGACGATCTCCTTGGCGATCGAAAGCCCCAGTCCCGTTCCGCCGACGTCCGAGTTGCGCGCTTTGTCCACGCGGTAAAAACGCTCGAACAGATGCGGGATGTTCTCCTCGGGAATGCCGATGCCGTTGTCGCGCACCTCGATCTTATAGGCATATTTCCGCGTTCCGTCGGTCTCGTCGGTCGGGGAGAGAAAAACATCGATTTTGCCGCCGTTCGGCGTATATTTGATGGAATTTCCGATCAAGTTCGTAGCGACCTGTTCAAGGCGCTCCTTGTCGGCGGCGATGATATCGGTCTTTTCGGGATCGGCATGAAAAGCGAGTGTATGGCTGTGCTCCGCCGCCTCGCTTTGCAGTGCCTCGCAGACCGTTTCGAGCATATCGTAAATGCGAAAACGCGAAAGCTTCCACGACATACGGCGGTTTTCAAGACGCGAAAGCACCAAAAGGTCTTTTACGATGCGGGTCATACGGTCGCTTTCGTTCATAACGATCGAGAGAAAACGCTTGCGCATTTCCTCGGGCATTTCCTCGTCCTCCAAGACGATCTCGGTCGCGCCCTTGATACTGGTCAGCGGCGTGCGCAGCTCATGCGATACGTTGGCGATGAATTCCTGACGGCTCTTTTCGAGAAGCGCCCGTTCGGTAATGTCCTGAAGCACGACCAGATAGCCGTTTTTGTCCTTGTCGTAGGGGAAAACGTTAAAACTCACGTCCAGAATGCGGTTTTCGGCGTTCGGACGGCGAAGGGTATACTGCGCGATGTTGATAACGGCGCTCGAACCGAGTATCGACGCGGTGATCTCGGGCATGCCCAGCTTTTCGGTAAAGCGGTCGAAGGAAAGATCCGGTTCGTCGGAAAGCCCGAGCAGACGGTACGCCGACGGATTGATGTGCAGCATGACGCCGTTTTCGTCAAACGCCGCAACGCCGTCTTTAAGCCGCCCGAAAATCAGCGTCAGCTTTTCGCGCTCGCCCGAGACCTGCGCGACGGTGCTCTCGATCTTGCCCGCCATTTTGTTGAAGTTTTGCGTAAGCTCGCCGATCTCGTCGTGCGACGGGTTGTCGATGCGGTAATCGTATTCGCCCGAGGCGATGGTCTTGGCGCCCGCCGTCAGCTTCTGAATCGGTGAGGTGATGGCGCGCGTTAAGAAAAAGCACAAAAACAGCGCGATGGCAAGCCCGATGAACAGCGCCTGCAAAATGATGGCAAACAGCACCCACATAAGCGATTTCATGCGGGTGAGATCGTCGTATATGTAAACGATCCCCTCGCCGTTTTCCGATGAAATGTAGTAAGCATAGTCGAAAAAGCCCGTGCCCGACACGTTGTTTTCGCCGTTTTTGCGGTTCATGGCGCAAAGAAGATTGTGGGTCTTCGGAAGCTTGACCGTATCGGCGGCGGAGCTTTCGAGAATGTTGCCGTCCATGTCCAAGATGTAAAAATTACGGTAGTTGTCAAAGCTGAAATTGCCCGAATAGGCGATCAGGATATCCCGCTGTGCCGAGGCGCTGTCCTCCTGCCCGAAGCAGTCGGCAAGGCGGCTCACCACGCGGTCGGAAAAGCCCTCGTTCATCTGCTTTAAAAAGTCGTCGGCATAAAAGGTGTTGACGTTGTTGAGAAGAAAAACGCCCACCACCGACATGACCGAGACGATGATCACGATGAAGGTAAGGACCAGCTTTACGTTAAGACTTCTGAACATATCCTTTTCCTTCCCGCTTTACGGCATAAAATAGCCGACGCCGCGCTTGTTCTGAATATAAGCCGGCTCTGCGGGGTTGTCCTCGATCTTTTTGCGGATGCGGCTCAGCGTCACGTCGACGGTGCGCAGATCGCCGTAAAAGCCGTCGTAGCCCCAAACCTTTTCCATGATTTCCTCACGCTGAAAGACCTTTCCGCGGTTTTTCGCAAAAAACTCCAAAAGGTCGTATTCCTTTTTCGAAAGCGCGATTTCCGCGCCGTTTTTCTTTACGCTGTAGCGCTGTGTGTCGATCGACAGCGCGCCGATGCGAAGAACGTTCGGATCGCTTTTTTCGTCCGAGGAAACGTGGGCGCGCGTCTCGCCGTGATAGCGGCGGATATTCGCCTTGATGCGCGAAATAAGCTCCGCGTGGCTAAAGGGCTTGGTCATGTAATCGTCCGCGCCGAGCTCCAGACCCGTAACCTTATCGTTTTCTTCCTCGCGCGCGGTCAGCATGATGATCGGCGTGTCCAGCACCTCGCGCACGCGGCGGCAGACTTCGAAGCCGTCCATCTGCGGGAGCATGACGTCGAGCAGAATCAGATCGAAATTTCCTTCGAGCGCAAGCTCGAGCGCCGTCGCGCCGTCAAAAGCGCAAACCGCCTCATAGCCCTGGCGGGTGATGGTATATTCCAGTATTTCCGAAATGGATTTTTCGTCCTCGACGATCAAAATCCGCTTTTTCGCTTCCGAATCCATAGGTTCTTCTCCTTTGCGGCTTTGCGGCTGTGCATTGTCTTGCGGTGTTTGCGCAAAGCGGGATATCAATCTTTTATTTTCCGATAATAAACAGGGGCTGCCGACTCCGTGAGGGCGGCGGGGGTGAGCTGCTTTTTCTGTCCGAACAGCGTCGAAAGGCGGGAAAGAGTCTGCGGCGTATAGCGCCCGGGATAAAGACGGAGGATAGCAAGCTCGGTGCCGTAGGTGCCCGCGAGCGAATAGAGAGAAGAATAAACGGTGTCGTACATGACCGCCGAATCGGTCGCCGAGACATTGTAATCCCAGACGCGAAGCCCGTTTTCTTCGATCAGCGCTTTATACTGTTCGTCGGAGAGAGTCGTGCTTCGGCTTCCGCCCGTAAAGCGCACGAGATGCGTCGTGCATTTTGCGACGAGCGAAAGATTTTCGACGCCTGCGGCATAATCGCCCGCAGGGTCGGTCCTTCCGAGCAGAATCCCGAGCGGCTGATCGTACGAAAGAATCATACGGATCGCATCGGATTGCTCCGGAATGTCGGCGGGGGACACAAAAAAGGCTGCCGTAAGGTTTTCTTTTTCAAGCGTTTGCAGGATCGTTCCGATGTAAGGATAGCTTGTCACATCAAACGAAAGATAAACCGTGCGCCGCCCGATATCGGGCGGCTCATTGGTTTTATCGGGTGTTTTTTCGGCGTCGGGCGTTTTATCGGGCGTCACCGCGGGGGTGTTGTCCGTATCGGGCGTTTTTTCGGGCGGTGTTTCCGCTGTGTCGCTTTTTTTGATCGGGCTGTAATTCTTGATGACCTCGGCGAAGGACAGCTTTTGCTTTCCGTCGGAAAGACGGAGCGCATACACGCCGTTTTCGGGGTCGTTATATACCTCGACCGTGAGTTTTAAAACGTCGGCGACTTCTTTTGCCGGAACATAGCGCGTGTCGTAAAAAAGCTTGGTGACCAGCTTATACGGCGTAAGCTCCTGCGTCGTCACAAGATCGTTTTCCGCGTCAAAGGAAATATAGGTCTTGGCTTTGGAATTGGTGATGTAAAAGTTTGTTACCGAATACCCCGCGTTGACCGATATGTTTGCCATCCCCGAAAACATTTCGATCGGGATATAATCGATCCCGCCCTGCACCACCAACGGAAAGCGGCGGTTGTTCGAGTAGGCGGTGTCGTTTTTGAAAAGTGTGGGGACGGTATAGATCGGCGTTACGTGCTTTTTCATGTTTTCGTAATCGGCGACCCACTCGTCGTTGTAGTTTTCGGCGGAAAAGGTCGGCAGAAAAAGCGCCGCGGCAAGGCAGAGGGATAAAAGACAGGCGGCTGCTTTTTCGATCATTCTTTTGTGTTTCACCTTTTTCGCCTCCGTTTCGGTTTCAGAAGTTGTTCTTCGACAAATATCCGATAATATTATATCGTTATTTTCCCGCTTTGTCAACAGGACATCCGCGGCGGGAAAGAAAAAGTGCAAAGCCGAGAAGTCCTTCCCGGTTCTGCACTTTTTTTAAAAACAAAGCGAAACGAAAAATTTACTTTCCCACGATCGCGTCGATCTTTTCACGTTCCTCGGCGGAAAAGGCGGGAGCGTTTACCGTTCCGAGGTTGTCGAGAATCTGCGAGACCTTCGAAGCGCCGATCAGAACGCTCGTAATGTCGCCGTCGCGTAAAATCCACGAAAGCGCCATCTGCGCAAGGGTCTGTCCCCTGTCCTTTGCGATCTCATTCAGAGCGCGAACCTTCGAAAGGGTCTCTTCGTCGACCATGTTTTCTTTTAAGAAGCGTCCGTCGGTGCGGATGCGGCTGTCCTCGGGGATTCCCTTAAGATAGCGATCGGTCAAAAGTCCCTGTGCGAGCGGGCAATAGGTGATGATACCGATGCCGTTTTTCGCGGCGTAGTCTTTCAGCCCCTCGTGCTCGATATCGCGGGACAGCATCGAATAGCGGCGCTGGTTGATGATAAAGGGCGTTCCCAATTCGGAGAACATTTTGGCGGCTGCGATCGTCTGCTCTTTGTTGTAATTCGAAATGCCGACATAAAGCGCTTTTCCCGCTTTCACAATGCCGTCGAGCGCGCGAACGGTCTCTTCGAGCGGCGTTTCGGGGTCGGGACGGTGATGATAAAAAATGTCGACGTATTCAAGACCCATGCGCGAAAGACTTTGGTCGAGACTTGCCACAAGATATTTCTTGCTGCCCCAGTTGCCGTAAGGACCCTCCCACATATCAAAGCCCGCTTTGGTGGAGATGACCAGCTCGTCGCGGTAAGCGCCCAAGCCTTTTTTCAAAATTCTTCCGAAGTTTTCTTCGGCGGCGCCCGGAACGGGTCCGTAGTTGTTGGCAAGGTCAAAATGCGTAATGCCGTGATCGAACGCGGTGCGGCACATATCCTGCATAACGTCAAAATTTCCGTTCGTGCCGAAATTGTGCCAAAGCCCCAGCGATACGGCGGGAAGAAGAAGTCCGCTGTTTCCGCAGCGGTTGTATTTCATGGATGCATAACGGGAAGAGTCGGCTGTGTACATAATGAAAACCTCCTTGATATTGCCGTTTTGTTCTTATTCAATTATAACGCTTTTTTTGCGTCTTTGCGCCCTGTTTTTGATTTTTTACGTTTTTTTGCGTATTTTTTCACTTTTTATTCCAAATTTGCGTCTTTTCCAAAGCTTTGAAAATCGGTTTTTCCAAGCATTCTTTGCGCAAAAGGTCAAGCCCCGTGAAGACGGCATATACCGCCGCAACCGCACCGAGCCAAACAAGGGGAAGAAGCGGCGAATCGGCAAATTTTGCGCCGCAGAAGAGCTTTCCCCACAAAAGCGTCCGCACGGCGGGATGCTCATGCAAAAGATAAACGCCGAAGCACGCCGAGGCGACCGTATTGACGGCGCGGTTTTCGAAAGGTCTTTGCGACGTAAAGGCAAAAAACAAAGAAAGCGCACTTCCGAGAGTCAAAAGCGAATCGCGCTCGTAAAACCACAAAGAAAGGCGCGAAAGCGTCGGGAGCTTTGTTCCGAAAAGGATCAGAATGATGTAGGAAAGATAAGTCAGTGCCGCAAACAGCCCGAAGACAGCAAAATAGGTTCCGCTTTTGCGTTTCCGAACGGGATAATGAAGCTTAATATAGCCCGCAAGCGCGTACAGAACGATAAACTCGGTAAGCTCGTTTCCACCGAAGGAAGACCCCGTAAGAGTGGGAATGACGCAGAACATGACCAAAACGACCGAAAGAAAGCGGCGGTAATCCTTTTCGGAGAGCGCACGCAGAAAACGGTTGAGAAACGGGTGCAGAAGATACAGAACAAAATAGGTGCTTGCGAACCACCACCGCGAAAAGGTTACGGGGAAAAGCGTCCGCAAAATGTTCTTTCCCGAAAGGTCGCCCGCGCCCCAAAGAAACGAGACGGCAAACAACAGGAGTGACCAGAAAAAGATCTGCGCCCAAAGGCGAAAGGCTTTTTCGCGCCGTATCGAAAACGAATCGTTCTCGATCAGATAATAGCCCGATATCAAGACAAAAATATCGGTTCCGAGATTGCCGCCCAGCTCCCAAAAACCGTAGAGAAAGCGGGCGGGCGAAAGGTCATGCGGGTCAAACGAAAACCCGCCGAAAGTGGCAAAATGACATCCGACGATGAGCAGCATGGAAAGAATGCGCAAAAGCTCGATCGCACTGTTGCGAGACTTTGCAATCATAACGTAACCTTTCTCGAGGCGTTTTTTTGAACAGGAAGGAGCGGAGCGGGCGCGGTTTGACAAAAATCCAAAAATGACCGACACAAGGATTCCGAACCTTCTTACGGAAAAATAATAGCATATTTTTCAAAAAGAGTCAAGAAAAACCGCAAAAAGAGAGAAAAAATGCGAAGCCTTTCAGCTTTTTCCGTGCAGAGAAAGAAAATCAAACGGCAAAGCGGTGCAGAAAAGCGGCATTTTCGTCACAAACGGATTTGTTTTTTGTCGGAATTCTTGACAAAGCGAAAGCAATATGATATTATTCCAAAAAAAGAGGCGCAAAGGAGAGGGAGCCATGAAGGAAGGAATTTGCAAAATCGGTCGGGTAAAACCGAAACGTTCTTCCGAAATCAAGTCGTCCCGTATCGGTTTGGGTTTTGAAAAGCTGGATCGAGACGCATTTGACCCCGAACGGGTATATGAAAAAGTAAACGAAACGGGTGTGAAATGGGCGCGTATTCAATCGGGCTGGGAAAAAACCGAAAGAGTGCGCGGCGTATATGATTTCGAGTGGCTGGATCGCGTGGTTGACCGTTTTTTGTCGTATAAGATCACGCCGTGGATATGCCTTTGCTACGGAAATCCTCTGTACACCGAATCGGCAAAAAAAGTATTCGGCAGCGTCGGATGCCCGCCGATTTTTACCTTGGAGGAAAAAGAGGCGTGGAGGCAATATGTAACGGCGGCGGCGCTTCATTTCAAAGGGCGGGTCGTCTATTATGAGGTGTGGAACGAACCGGACGGACAGTGGTGCTGGAGGCATGGACCGAATGCCGAAGAATTGGGCGTTTTCACACGCGATACGGCTCGATATATTCATGCGGCGTACCCGGACGCAAAAGTGATCGGCGGCTCGGTGTGTCTGCGGAACCCGGAATATTTGAATGATGCGCTGCGCACGGGTATGGGAAAAGAAATCGATTATATTTCTTATCACGAGTACACGCCGGACGAAACGAAGGTTTTGGAAACGGTGGAAAATTATCGTGCGCTGGCACGGCAATATAATCCGAAGCTGGAGATAATTCAGGGCGAATCGGGTTCGCAATCGCGCATGGGCGGCCGCGGCGCCTTGCATACCCTGGCATGGACCGAGGAAAAACAAGCCAAGCAGCTGGCGCGGCATACCATGGCGGATCTGATTTCGGACGTGTTCTTCACCTCGTATTTTTCCTGTGTGGATATGGCGGAGGCAATGGGCGGCATAAGAGGAGACAAGACCACCTATCGGGATTTCGGATATTTCGGCGTTTTGGGCATGCGCTTTGATGAAAACGGAGAAGCGGTCGGGGAATATCAATATAAAAAGTCATATGTTGCCTTGCAGACGGTTTGTTCGGTTTTCGCCGACGAATGGGAAAAAGCTGCGATCCCCGTTATGTTTTTTCCGAAGGAGGTTTCGCCCTTGACCGATACGAGAGAAGTAGAACGCAATCGGCTGATCACCGCCTCTTTCCGTAAAAAATCGGGAGAAGCTTTTGTATATTGGCTGCCGTCGGATTTGATGACAACCTCATTCGAGGGCTTTACGACCGTAAGAGTATATACGCCGTATCGCCGTTTTTCGCTGATCGATATGACGGACGGAAGCATTTATGCGCTGCCTGCCGCCGATATAACCGATCTCGGCGGCGGCATGTGGCAAATCGAAAACTTGCCGGTCACCGATTATCCCTTGCTGCTTACCATGGGAGAGTTCTATGCCGAGTAATGCGTTTATACGCGGCAGGTGAGGGCTTTTGTAGCCGAAGTCATGCTTTGAAGCGATACAAAAGCAAAAAAGAGGGATACAATTTAAAAGAGTTCGGAAAGGAGTATTCTTTGCGTACCGTAACCCTATCCGTTTTCCCGGGCGAGGACGGAAAAACCGTCGGACAAACGATCGAAGGGCGGCTTTCGATTTCCTCCCGACTTCTCGCGGAACTGAAGCGAAAAGGCGGAATTTTAAAAAACGGCGTTCCCGTCACGGTGCGGGAAGCTGTTTCGGCGGGCGACGTTGTGGCGATCCGACTTTTTGAGGACGCCCCCTCCGAAAAAATCGTTCCCGAGAATATCCCGCTTGCGGTCCTATATGAGGACGAGGACATCTTAGCGGTCTCAAAGCCGAAAAACATGCCGGTCCACCCGTCGCTGTATCATTACACGGGAACGCTCGGAAACGCCGTATTGTACCGCTATCGCGATGAGCCGTTCGTTTTTCGCCCCATCACGAGGCTCGATATCGATACGACGGGCATCGTTCTCATTGCCCGCAACCGCCTTTCCGCGCAGATCTTGTCGGAGCAAATGCAGAAGGGAAGCATTCAAAAGACCTATTTTGCCCTCCTTTCGAAAACGCCGCCTCAGAAAGAAGGGGTGATTGACGCGCCGATCGGGCGGAGCGGGGAGAGTATTATTAAACGAGAGGTTCGCCCCGACGGAAAAGAAGCCGTGACCGCTTATTCGATCCTGCGCGAAAACCACGACGGAACGTGTGTTGCCGAGGTAAGACCGCTCACGGGAAGAACGCACCAGATCCGCGTGCATATGGCGTATATCGGCTGTCCGCTTTTGTACGATTATCTGTACGGCACGGAGGTAGCGGGAGAGACGCTGTATCTTCATTGCGGAAGGCTTTCGTTTACGCACCCCCTTACCGGAAAAGTCCTTACGATAAAGTCCGAGCCGCGCTTTCTTTAAAAAACGAAACCGCACACGGACGGCACTCTTTTTGCTCCGGGACGATTTTCGCGAAAGTCTTTTTTACTTCTTGACTTTTTCGCGGTTTTTGTTATAATGAGGATACATTAACTTCCACAAGCGGAAAGGAAACTTTATGAGTCAGACACTTTATAAAAAGACCGCCTCTCTTACGGACGAGGTTTTTCAAAATCCCCCCGCCGAATACCGCGGAGCGCCCTTTTGGGCGTGGAACGGCGATCTTCGCAAGGAGTATCTTGCCGAGCAGATCGACGTTTTCGAAAAAATGGGTCTCGGCGGTGCCCATCTCCATGTCCGCACCGGTCTTTCGCTTCCGTATCTCGGAGAAGAGCATATGGATCGTGTGCGCTTCTGCACCGACAAATTCAAAGAAAAGCACATGCTTTCCTATCTTTACGATGAAGACCGCTGGCCCTCGGGCGCGGCGGGCGGCATTGTCACCAAGACGGTAAAATACCGCGCGAAGGGACTTCTCCTTACCGTCACGCCCCGCGAGGAGGATGAATTTACGAAGCTTCTCGCCTGCTACGATCTGACGCTCGACGCCGACGGCTTTATCAAGAGCGCGCCCCGCGTCGAAAAGGATGCGCTCGTCAAAGAGGGCGCGCGCCGCTGGTACGCTTACCGTTTCATCGACCGCGGTCCCGACAGCTGGTTCAACGGTCAGACCTATATCGATACGCTCGACAACGAAGCCATGCAGGAGTTTATCCGCGTGACCTACGAGGCGTACGAAAAGAAGGTCGGCGACGAATTCGGCAAGACCGTCCCGTCGATCTTTACCGACGAGCCGCAGTTTAAATTCAAGACGCTCGCCGCCTTTTCGACCGACACGCGCGATCTTGTGCTTCCGTGGACCGAAAAACTTCCCGAGCGCTACAAGGAAGCCTATGGTGAGGACATTCTCGATTATCTTCCCGAAATGTTCTGGGAGCTTCCCGACGGCAAAGTGTCGTCCCACCGCTACCGTCTGCACGATCTCATCACCGAACTTTTTGCGTGCGCTTTCGGCGATCAGTGCGGCAAATGGTGCGACGAGCACGGCATTATGCTCACGGGTCACCTGTTGCTTGAGGAAACGCTTCAACAGCAGACCAGCGCCATCGGCGAGACCATGCGTTCCTATCGCGGCTTCGGACTTCCGGGTATCGACATTCTGTGCGATCAGCGCGAATATTCGACGGCAAAGCAGTGCCAGTCGGCGGTTCATCAGTACGGCCGCTGCGGCATGACGTCGGAATTGTACGGCGTTACCAACTGGGATTACGATTTTCGCGGACACAAGAGCCAGGGCGACTGGCAAGCCGCGCTCGGCGTTACCACCCGCGTTCATCATCTGGCGTGGTATTCGATGGAGGGCGAGGCAAAGCGCGACTATCCCGCCTCGATCGGCTACCAGTCGGCATGGTATGAAAAATACAAGTACATTGAGGATCATTTTGCCCGCGTCAACACGGCGCTCACCCGCGGTAAGGCGGACGTGCGCATCGGCGTGATCCATCCGATCGAAAGCTACTGGCTGCATTACGGACCGAACGACAAGACCGAAGCGATTCGCGTGCAGATGGAAAGCAATTTTCAAAATGTCATTCGCTGGCTTCTGTTCGGCATGATCGATTTTGACTTTGTCTGCGAATCGATCCTGCCCGATCTTTGCAAGGAAGGCTCGTGCCCTCTTTCGGTCGGCGAAATGAAATACGACGTTATCGTCGTTCCCGCCTGCGAGACGCTTCGTTCTTCGACGCTCGAACGGCTGGAAGCCTTCCGCAAGGCGGGCGGCAAGCTCATTTTCATGGGCAAAGCTCCCACTCTTTGCGACGCGATCCCCTCCGAACGCGGAAAGGCGCTGTATGAACAGAGCGAGGTCGTTCCGTTCAGCAAGATCGAGATCTTAAAGGCTCTCGACGGCGTGCGCAATCTTTCGATGATCCGCGACGACGGTGTGAGCGTTGACGGCATGATGCATCAGATGCGCGTTGAGGAAAACGGCACGAAATGGCTGTTCATCGCGCAGGGTCAGCCGTACAAGAACATCGACATTCCGACGGGCAAGCGCTGCTTTATCACCATTCGCGGCGTATATACCCCCACTCTTTACGATACGCTCACGGGCAAGATCGAAAAGCTCCCGTATCGCATCGAAAACGGAAACACGGTCATCACCCGCACTATTTACGATCAGGACAGTCTTCTTTTGAAGCTTGAGCCGCAGAAGGACGCGGAGGGACTTGCCGCCGAGGAGCAAAAAGCGCTCGCTTCGTCCGAAGTTTTCTTCCCGTGGAAGAACCGCTATTCGCTGAGCGAGGACAATGTGTATGTTCTTGATATGGCGCGCTACGCCTTGGACGAGGAACCTCTTTCCGAGCGTGAGGAGGAGATCCTCCGCATCGACACGATCTGCCGCAAAAAGCTTTCGTGGCCGCAGATGAGCGGACACATGGTTCAGCCGTGGTTAACGCCCGAAGGAAAGATCGAGCATTTCGTAAAACTGCGCTATGTTATTCCGTCGGAGATCGATTTCACCGCCGACCTTGCCATCGAAAAGCCCGATATGGTCAAGATCACGCTGAACGGACAAGCGGTGAAGAGCGCTCCGAACGGCTATTTTGCCGATCGCTATATCGGACGCATTCCGCTTCCCGCACTGCATAAGGGCGAGAACATTCTCGAGGTGATCTGCCCGCTCGGCTCGCGCACCGCGGTCGAATGTGCCTATCTTCTCGGAAACTTCGGCGTTCGCGTTATCGGACGCGAAAAGACTGTGACCGCGCTTCCCGAGACGCTCTGCTTCGACGATCTTCGCATTCAGGGGCTGCCCTTCTACGGTGCGAACGTCACCTATCATTGCGATATCGAAACGAAGGAGGACGGAACGCTTTCGCTGCACGCTCCCGTTTACCGCGGCGCGCTTCTTTCGGTCGCGCTCGACGGAAAAGAGATCGGCAATCTTGTCTTCTCCCCCTACACCATGAAGATCCCGAACGTAAGCGCCGGCAAGCATCGTTTGGATATCACGCTCTACGGCACGCGCTTCAACTGCTTCGGCGAGCTTCACTTCCATCATCATATGAATTTCAGCTGGTACGGTCCGACGGCTTACCGTTCGACCGGCGACGAGTGGTATTATGAGTATGAGACAAAGCCGATGGGACTGCTGCGTACCCCCGTTCTGTCGCTTGAAAAATAAAGATCTTTCGCTGTTTGCGAAAGACGGCAAAGAAAGATTCACCCCCGCGGCACACTGGTCGCGGGGGTGAACTGTTTTTCGGTGATTCTTTCACGATCATTCCTTTACGATCGTGACGGACTTCATTTTCTGTTCGGTTTTCGGACGGTCGGCACGGCCCGTGGGGGTCTCGGCGATTTCGTCCAGCGTTTCGAAGCCGTCGATCAGCTTCCCGAAGGCGGCGTACTGACCGTCGAGATGCGGCGCGTCCTCATGCATGATGAAGAACTGCGAACCGGCGGAATCGGGCGCCATGGAGCGCGCCATCGAGATGACGCCGCGCGTATGCTTTAAGTCGTTTTTCACGCCGTTCGAGGAAAATTCGCCCTTGATCGAGTAACCGGGACCGCCGCAGCCCGTGCCGTCGGGGTCGCCGCCCTGGATCATAAAGCCTTCGATAACGCGATGAAAGATCAGCCCGTCATAAAAGCCTTTTTCGGCAAGGTCGACAAAGTTTTTCACCGTGATCGGAGCCTTGTCGGGATAAAGCTCGAGGGTCATGGTTTTTCCGTTTTCCATTTCAATAATTGCTTTTATCATAAAAATTCCTCTTTTCTTATCGATTCTTTCCATACCACCAGCCGCGCGCCTTTGCCAAAAGTCCGGTTTTTTCGTTCCACAGCGCTTCGGAAAGGTCGACGTAATAGGTGTGCGGATTTTCAAACCGCTTGACTTCATCCCAAAGCGTCTCGATCTGCTCGGCGCAATAAGCGCGTATCTCGGGGAGCGACGGACTTTCGTAAACGCATTCTCCGTTTTTGAAGATCGGAACGAGAAGCTCGCGCGCCGTGAAGTTTTCAAGCGTTTTGGTCTTCCAGACCGCGTTCGGGTCAAAAATGGTGCGCGGGGCGTTTTCGTCCACCGTCTCGTTCCAAATGCAAAGCTCGTCGGCAAGCGCCTTGCCGCTTTCTTTGTCGTAATAGCGATACAGCTTTTTGTAGTGCGGGTTGGTGATCTTCGCCGTGTTTTCGCTGATTTTGATCTTCGGAATAATGTTTCCGCTTTCGTCCTCAACGGCGCAAAGCTTGTATACACAGCCGAACACGGGATCGCTCTTGGCGGTGATCAGCCGTTCGCCCACGCCGAAAAGATCGACCTTTGCGCCCTGCATCATCAGGTCGCGGATGAGATATTCGTCGAGCGCGTTGGAGGCGACGATCTTACACTGCGGCAAGCCCGCCTCATCCAGCATTTCGCGCGCTTTTTTGGAAAGATACGAAATATCGCCCGAATCGAGACGGATGGCGAAGTGATCGATTCCCTTTGGGATCAAAATTTCTTTAAATGCCCGAATCGCGTTCGGAACACCGCTTTTCAGGGTGTTGTAGGTGTCGACAAGCAGTGTTACGTTGGTCGGATAAATCTCGCAGTAGGCGGCAAACGCTTCGTATTCCGAGTCAAACATCTGCACCCACGAGTGGGCGATGGTTCCGCCCGCCGGGACGCCGTAAAGACGGTCGGTAAGCGTGCATGCCGTTCCGCCGCAGCCGCCGATGTATGCGGCGCGCGCACCGATCACGGCGGCGTCCGCTCCTTGAGCGCGGCGCGAGCCGAATTCCAAAACCGTCCGTCCCTGCGCCGCCCGCACGATGCGGTTGGCTTTGGTCGCGATGAGCGACTGATGATTCAGCGCGAGAAGAAGATAGGTCTCAAGAAGCTGTGCCTGTGCGGAGGGAGCGCGCACCGTCAAAAGCGGCTCGTTCGGAAAGACGGGCGTTCCCTCGGGAACGGCAAAAATGTCGCCCGTGAAACGAAAACCCCGAAGATAGCGCAGAAAATCCTCCGAAAACAGCTTCTTTTCCCGCAAAAAGGCAATGTCCCCGTCGGAAAAATGAAGATCTTTTACATATTCGATGATCTGCTCCAGCCCCGCCGCGATCGCATAACCGCCGCCGTCGGGAATCGAGCGGAAAAACACGTCGAAATACGCGATTTTATCGCCCATGCCGCGGACAAAATAGCCGTTCGCCATGGTAAGCTCATAAAAATCGCACAACAGAGAAAGATTGCGTTCGGTCATAAAGATCCCGATCCTTTCGATTACTTATTCAAAAGCTTTAAGAATTTTTCGTAGCCGGCATCCCACATTTCGGTGTTGTGCGGCTCGAAGCACTTGATCTCAAACGAATCGGCAATGACGCTGCGCGCTTCCTTTACGTCGCGAAGCTCGCCGAGCGCGATCGCCTGAACGGCGATGTTGCCGAGCGCGGTCGCCTCAACGGGACCGGTATAGACCGGACGTCCGCAGGCGTCGGCGGTGAGACGGCAAAGCGGCTCTTCCTTGGTTCCGCCGCCGACGATGTTGATAAACGGGGTCTTTTTGCCCGTAACGTCGTCCATCATTTCCACCGTGCGGCGATAGCACATGGCAAGGCTGTCGAAGATGCAGCGGACGATCTCGCCCTTGGTCCGGGGAACATATTGTCCAGTCTTCTCGCAGTATTCCTGAATACGGAGGGGCATATTGCCGGGGGTCTGGAAAGAAAGATCGTCGGGGTTGATCAGGCACTTGAGCGGCTCGGAGGCAACGGCGGCGTCCGAAAGCTCGTTAAAGGAAACGTCCTCGCCCTGACGCTGCCACTGACGGCGGGATTCCTGCTCGATCCAAAGTCCCATTATGTTCTTTAAGAAACGAATCTTGCGCTCTGCGCCGCCCTCGTTGGTAATGTCGTAGCCGAAGGCTTTTTCGGTCGTGCAGGGTTCGGAAAGCTCCTTGCCCATCAGCGACCATGTTCCGCTCGAGATGTAGATAAAGTCGTCCTTCTGCGACGGAACGGCGACAACCGCAGCCGCCGTGTCGTGCGAGGCGACGTTGATGATCTTCGGGTCGATTCCGCCGATCTCCTCGCGAACGGCGGGGAGAAGCTTGCCGCAAATGCTTCCGGGCGCGACGATCTCACCGAGAAGTCTGCGGGGGATTCCGAGCTTGTCGGTGACGTCATATGCCCAGCTGCGCTCGGCGGCGGAAAGCATCTGCGAGGTCGAGGCGATGGTGTACTCGGTCTGCTTTACACCGGTGAGGAAATATTTCAAAAGGTCGGGGATAAAGAGCATATCGCTTGCGTTCGACAGCGCTTCGGGACGCTCTTTCACCAGGGTATAGAGCTGATAAATCGTGTTGAAATTCAAGAACTGCGTTCCGGTAATGCGGTAAAGCTCCTCCTTGGGGATAACGCGGAAAAGTTCCTCCATGATTCCCTTTGTTGTGCGCTCGTCGCGGTAGCAGTAAGGGTTTTCCAAAAGCTTTCCGCTTTTGTCCAAAAGCCCGTAGTCGACGCCCCACGTGTCGATACCCATCGACGCGATGTCGCGGTTGTCGGAAAGAGCGCAGTTGTGAAGCGCGCTTTTGATCTCGCCGAAGGTGCGCAGAATGTCCCAATAAAGACTTCCGTTTAAGTTGACCGGTCCGTTCGGGAAACGGTGTACTTCCTCAAGAGTGATTTTCTGTCCGTCAAATTTACCGACCATGCCGCGGCCGCTGGAAGCGCCGAGGTCGATGGCGAGCATTTTCAAAGTTGCCACGATTTTTTCCTCCGTGATGATGATTATTTTTCAAAAAATCCCGTATTTTTGAGATTTCGATAACTGATTTTGATCGCCTCAAAGGGGTCGATCCGTGTTTCGTCCAGCTCGACGAAATGATACAGCAGTCCCGCGTCGCGGCAGGTGGCAAGGATCTTCGGGTACGGAAGATTTCCCTCCATGACTTCGATCATGCACTGCTTCTGCTCATGTACGCCCATGTCTTTGAAATGGGTACACGAAATGCGGTCCTTGTGCTCGGAAAGCCACGCGCATTCGTCAAGACCGGCGTAGTGGAGCCAGTAAACGTCCGCTGTGAGCTTGACCGCTTCGCGGTCGGTGTTTTCGATAAAGTATTCCACGAAATGCTTTCCGTTTTTCTTGGCAAATTCATGGTAATGGTTATGATAGCTGAAGACCATGCCGGCGGCTTTGATCTTTTCGACCGCCGGGGCAATGACATCGGCAAAACGACGGTAGCCGTCGGCAGAGTCGACATATTCGTGCGGCGCCATGCCGAGACCGATGATCTTACAGCCGAAGGAGGCGTGATCCTCGATCACCTTTTCGGTCTCGTTTTGGATCTTGTCAAACGGGGTATGGGTAATGACCACCTCAAGACCCGTGTTTTCCTTCGCCTTGCGAATGACCGCGGCGTTTACGTCGGGACCTACGCCCGATACCTGAACATAGCGGTAGCCGATCTTGGCGACCTTTTCCATTGTCGAGAGAAAATCCTCCGGCGTTTTGGTGAAATTGCGCAGGGTATAAAGCTGAAGTCCGAGTTTCATTTTCTGTTCCATAAAGCACACTCCCGCCCCGCATTTTCCGCGGGGACTTTTTTAGTATGGAGACATTATAGCAAACCGAAAGCGTTTTGGTAAGAACCTTTTAAAAAGAAGTCGGCAACGGCAAGCAAGTTGCAAAAAAGCCGCCCGAAAAGGCATTTTTTTGCCGAAAACCGATTTTTTCGCGCTTATTTCAGCGTCACGACGGTAACGCCGCTGTCGCCTTCGCCGAACATGCCGGGGCGCAGACTCTTGACACGGCTGTCATGCCGCAGACGGCTCGTGAGCGAGGCGCGGAGCGCGCCCGTACCCTTGCCGTGAATGATCGTGACCTGCTCGAGCCGTGCAAGCACGGCGTCGTCCAAAAATTTGTCGACCATGAACCATGCGTCGTCGCCGATCATGCCGCGCACATCGAGTTCGGTGCGGACATCAAGCGCCGTTTTCGGCGCGCTCGTGCGGGTGAGATTTTTCTCGGGGGTTGCCTTCTGCTCGACGAGCATGAGGTTTTGGAGCTTGGTCTTGGTCTGAATAATGCCCGCCCGAACCGTCACGTTTTTGCCGTCGACCGAGAGAACGACGCCTTGTTTGTTGATATCGCGCAAAAGCACCGTGTCGCCGGGGCGAAGCTCGCGGGGGAGAACATAGTCCTCCTCGATCTTGCTTGCGACCGAGCCGAGCTTTTTCTCGGACGAATTCAGCTTTTGCTTTACGTCAAGCTTTGCTTTTTCGAGGTTTTCGGCAAAGTGCTCGCTGTCCTTTTGCTTCTTGATGCGGTCAAGCTCGGCGAAGATATAATCCGCCGAAGCGCGCGCCTGCTCGACCATTCTGCGCGCTTTTTCCTCCGCCCGCTCGTTTTCGGCTTCCAGCCGCTTGTTAAAACGCTCGCGCTCCTCGCGGGTCTTTTGGTGCATCGCGCTCAGCTCCTCGCGGAGCTTTTTGGCTTTTTCTTTTTCGATTTCGTAATGCGATTTTTCGTTTTCCAGCTGCTCGATGAGCGATTCGAAACGCCGCGTATCGCCCTCGACGCCGCCCTTTGCGCAGTCGATGATCTCCTGCGGGATGCCGAGTCGTTCGGCGATGGCAAACGCGTTGGATTTTCCCGGGAGTCCGATCATCAGACGATAGGTCGGACGGAGGGTCTCGACGTTGAATTCACAGCAGGCATTCGAAACGCCGTCGGTCGAAAGGGCATAGGCTTTCAGTTCGGCATAATGCGTCGTTGCGGCGCAGAGACAGCCCTTTTTCCGCACGGTCTCCAAGATCGCCTCGGCAAGCGCCGCGCCCTCGATGGGGTCGGTGCCCGCGCCCAGCTCGTCGAACAAAACGAGCGAATGCGGCGTGATCTTTTTTAAGATTCCGACGATGTTGACCATGTGCGCCGAGAAGGTGGAGAGCGACTGTTCGATGCTCTGCTCGTCGCCGATGTCGGCGAGAATCGAGTCAAATACGGGTACGACCGAGCCGTCCCCGACGGGAATATGCAGTCCGCACTGCGCCATCATCGACAAAAGACCGAGCGTTTTTAAGGTGACGGTCTTGCCGCCCGTGTTGGGACCCGTGATGACGAGCAGGGTGTAATTTTTGCCGAGCGGCACATCGATGGGCACGACCTTGTCCTTGTCCAAAAGCGGATGGCGCGCACATTTTAGATCGACGTGCTGTTTGGACGAAAGAATCGGCTCGCACGCGTCCATGCGGAAGGAAAGCTCGGCTTTGGCAAAGATCGACGCCAAAAGGCAGAGGTTTTCGTAATTTTGTCTGAGCGCTCCCGAAAAGCGGGCGCATTCCGCCGAAAGCTCGTAAAGAATCCGCTCGATCTCGGCTTCTTCTTTCGCCTTCAAAACACGGATTTCGTTGTTCGCTTCGACGACGCTCATCGGCTCGACGAAAAGCGTCGCGCCGCTTGCGGAGGTGTCGTGAACCAAGCCCTTGATCTCGCTTCGGTATTCGGATTTTACCGGCACGACGAAGCGGCCGTTGCGGGTGGTGACGATGTTTTCCTGCAAATATTTCGAGCCGCCGCCCGAAACGTATTTTTGAAGCGTTTCGCGGATGCGGTCGGAGGCGGAGCGCATTTTGCGCCGAATCGCATAAAGCTCGTCCGAGGCGGTGTCCGCCATGACTTCCTCCGAAACGACGGCGCCGGTTATTTTTTCCTCCAGAAATTTGTTGGGAGAAAGCGTTTTTGCGATCTCGGAAAGGGATATTTCCGCGCCGCGATAGGAGGAAAAATAGTCGCTGACGCTTCGGGTCGACTGTAAAACGCCCGCGATCATCAAAAGCTCCGCGCGGTTTAAGCACGCGCCTTTTTCGCAACGCTCCAGCGCATTTTTAATGTTTTTTACGCCGCCGAAGGAGGGTGCGCCTTTCGTTTGCGCAAGGGTCTTTGCTTCGGTGGTCTGTTTTTGCATTTCGCGGATGTGCGCAAGCGACACCGACGGGGAAAGCGAGCCGAGTATTTCCCGCGCGCCCTCGACGCCCGTGCAGTCGCACAGCATTTCGCGTATTTTATCAAATTCCAAAGAGACGGCGGCTTTTTGAAATCCGCGCGCGGTGAAAATATCCGTGTCGTCGGAATAAAAAATACCGCTTCCGTCCTCTTTTTTCGTGCCGCTTGCGGCACCGTATTTTTCTTCTGTCATGGGTTTTGCTTTACGCCTTTCTTTTGTTCGGCGGAGGGGTCGTACGTGCTGTGGAAAAAGTCCGCCGTTTTGTAATGCTTTCCCGTCTGGCGGGAAAGATACGCTTCGCACACGCCGTACAGCTCGTGCGCGGTTTCGGGACAGACCGAAAAACGAAGACATTGATTTTGCCGATAGCGCAGCATCCCGCGCAGGGTCTCGACCGTTTCGGGACGAAGCGGGATCGCATCCTTCCGCGCACGCTGCGCAAGGCAGGCGGGACACAAAAACGCGCCGTCGGAATAAGAAAACAGATACCGCCCGAATTTGTCGGTCGAATCGACGGCGGGCTTTCCGCATTCGGCGCATTCCTCAAGATCGGGCATAAAGCCCGAAAGAATCATGCATTGCATCTCAAACGCCGCTTTGATCTTCAAAAGGGGCGAAATACCATGCTCTGCGGCATAAAGACAGTTGAGCAAAAGGCGCAGCATTTCGCTCTCGTCGCTGTTTTCGGTGCAGACGGTGTCGGCGACCTCGGCAAAATAGCAGGCGAGGGCGAAGCGGTCAAGGTCGCTTCGGATGGCGTAATGGCTGTCCAGCGCCTCCGCGCCCGTCAAAAGATACCGCCCGTTTTTTTCGTGAAGCTCGAAAGAGGAATAGCACAAAAGCTGAACGGCGGGGGAGTTTTTGCTGTTGATGCTCTTGACGCCCCGCGCGTAGACCGAGATCTTTCCGAGCTCGCCCGTCAGAAAAGTCAGAATCTTGTCGTTCTCTCCGTACAGCGTGTCGCGCAGAACGATGCCCGAAACGGTAAGCTCCATAGCGCTTTACCGATCCTCGCGGAAGCCGAGACGGTTGAGATTCATTATGCTGTCGCGCCAGTTTTCCTTTACCTTGACCCAAAGATCGAGGTAGATCTTCTTTTCGAAGAAGGCTTCGAGATCCTCGCGGGCATACGTTCCGATCTTTTTCAGGGTTTCGCCGTTTTTGCCGATGATGATCTTTTTGTGCGCTTCTTTTTCGCAATAAAGCTCGGCGCGGATCTTAATCAGATTTTTCTGCTCGTCGAAATCCTCGATCACGACGGCGACGCCGTGCGGGATCTCATCGTCCAGAAGGCGAAGGACTTTTTCGCGGATGACCTCGGCGGCGATTTGACGCACGGGCTGATCGGTGAGCATATCGGGGGCAAAATACCACGGCTCGTTCTTCAAAAACGGTGAAAGCTCGGACAGCACGATGTCCACGCCGTCGTTTTCGAGCGCCGAGATGGGGATGATCGATTTGAAATCGCAAAGATCTTTGAAGTTCTCGATGGTGGTCAGAATTTTGGTCTTTTTGTAATCGTCGGCTTTGTTGATGACCAAAACCGCGGGCACTTTCAGCGCGTTTATCTTTTCGGCGATCTCAAGCTCGGTTTTCGTCGGCTTTTCGGTCGGCTCGACGATGAAAACAATGGCGTCGGTGCCCGTCGCGGAGTCGCTCGCCTCTTTCATCATCCTTTCGCCGAGCTTGTTTTTCGGCTTGTGGATACCGGGCGTGTCGATGAAGACAAACTGGTCGCAGCCGACCGTGTGAACGCCCGTTATTTTGTTGCGGGTGGTTTGCGGCTTTTTCGAAACGATGGCGATCTTCTCGCCGAGAATCGTGTTCATCAGCGTGCTCTTGCCGACGTTCGGACGGCCGAGGATGCAGATAAAGCCGGTGCGCATTTTCTCGCGCGGAATGTCGTTCTCTTTCGAAAGCTCTTCCGCCTCTTCGGTTTCCGGTTCGTCGGCTTCCCCCTCTTCGCCGCTTACAAGAAGCTCGACGGGCTTTCCCTCAAAATCGCGGGTAAGACCGATCGATGAAAGAACCGCGTCGCAGGTATCGTTCATGTATTTTTCGTCCTCCTCGCTCACCTCGTGGTCATAACCGAGCAGGTGGAGGACCGAATGGACCGTGAGAAAAGCAAGCTCGCGCTCAAAGGAATGTCCGAATTCGACCGACTGAGCATAGGCGCGCGGCGCGCACAGAACAATGTCGCCGAGCGCGATCGGCTCGTCGGAATCGCACTCCTTGGGAAGCGTGTCCTTTTCGAAAAGCGGAAAGGACAAAACGTCGGTCACGGCGTCCTTTTTGCGATAGTCGCGGTTCAGCTCCCGAATCCGATCCTCGGTCACGACGCTTACCGAAAGCTCGCACGGCAGGTCGACTTTTTCATAACGCAGGGCGGCGTTTATCGCCTTTTTGATGACCGCCTTGTGTTCATCGGTCAGACGGATTGTCTTTTGTTCGTTCGTTATATAGATCTTGTTTTTCATTTTTTGCGTTTCCTTTTCTTTGTTGTTCGTAGCGGTCGTAGGCGCGGATAATGCGCTGAACCAGCGCGTGCCGCACAATGTCGCGTTCGGAAAGCGAAAAGACGCACACACCCTCGACGTCTTTGATAATGCGCGCCGCCTCGATAAGACCCGAGCGATGCCCGTCGGGAAGGTCGATCTGCGTAATATCTCCCGTGACGACAATTTTGGAGCCGAAGCCGAGACGGGTCAGAAACATTTTCATCTGCTCGGGCGTTGTGTTCTGCGCTTCGTCGAGGATAATAAACGAGTCGTCGAGCGTCCGTCCGCGCATATAGGCGAGCGGTGCGATCTCAATCGCGCCCCGTTCGAGATTGCGGGCATAGCCCTCCGCCCCCAGCATTTCGTAAAGCGCGTCGTGTAGAGGGCGCAGATACGGGTCGATCTTGTTTTGCAGGTCGCCCGGCAGAAAGCCCAGCTTTTCGCCCGCTTCGACGGCGGGACGGGTGAGCACGATGCGGCTGACGGCTTTGGAACGCAGGGCGTTCACCGCCATGGCGACGGCGAGAAAGGTCTTCCCCGTTCCGGCAGGACCGATTCCCAACACCACCGTGTTTTTTTCAATTGCCTCGACGTAATTTTTCTGTCCGACGGTCTTTGCCTTGACGGGTTTTCCGCGGCTCGTGATGCAGATACAGTCGGAATCGAGCCTGTAAAGCGTGTCGGTCTCTTCGTTGTTTTCGGCAGCGGAGAGAGCATAGCGCACGTTCTGCTCGGTAAGCGCGTCGGCGGTCTTCAAAAGCAGCGAAAGACTTTGAAGCGCCGCATAGGCGCGGTCAACGCTTTTTTCGTCCGCCCCCGCTATCTTGATACTGCCGGCGCCCGCAAAAAGCGAAACGCCGCATTCTTCCTCGATGATCGCCGCGTTCGCGTCAAACGAGCCGAACAGGGCGGCAACGGTATCGTGCGAAAGTCCGCTCAGAATTTTTTCTGCCATAGTCTTTCCTTTCGACATTTAATCAGGTCTATTATACATCATTTTCCTACTCTTTTCAAGTAGCTTTCGCAATTTCCTGTCCTTCCATACCCGCATTCCGTTCGATTCCGATGCTTTCGCGGCACAAGAAGCTCGTTTTGAAGACATAAGCGTCGGCTTCCTCTCGCTCGGTCGTCTCTTCAAAGAGAATTTCGCCGCTTTTTTCGCGGCGCTTTTTGAATTCCGCAAGCTTTTTTTGATACAGCGCCCGCGCTTCGGCAAGGCTTCGCTCACGATCGGTAAGGTGCGGCGCAAAAAAGGTTTCCTCCTCGATCGAAAAGGGGAGCGCAAGGCGAGAAAACAAAGTCGGAGTATAGCGGTTCTTTTCCCGTTCGTTTGTCCCGTCGGGAAGAAAGGCAAAGCGGAGCGCAAGACGGCGGTTCAGAAAAAGAAGCGTGCTGCGAAAGACGGCGTCGGTCTTTTCGGCTTTTTTGTACGCTTTCGGAATGTACATTTCGAAAACCGGCTCGGTGTCCGCCAAAACCGTTCCCCGCGCGCGGCGCAGAAGGGTTCCCGAAAGGCGCGTTTCGAAAAAGGAGGAGACGAGCAGCTGACCCTTTACCACCGATTGCCCCGCGCTTACCTCGCAGCCGCCGCTGTAAACGTCGGCACGGCGGACGATCCCGTCGCATTTTGCCACGATGTTGCACACCGAAATTTTGTCGGGCAGAGCTTTCGGCGCCGACGTCGCCTCGGCAATCTCCACCTGCGCCGTCACGCCGAGGCGGTTGATGTGCATCCACGACGCGCGCTTTTCGCGCACGAGATAGCGAAGGTACAATTCGTCGACATGCACGTCGGAAAGCGAGCAGCCCTCATAAAAGCCGAGCGTCGAGAGCGTCTCGAGGACCTCCTCGGTCGGGATGGTTTCGTTTCCCGTGACGCGGATCGAAAAAATGTGATTTGAAAGATAGGAGTGCAGAAGAAGGCTTAATAAAAGCCCCGCCGCAATGCCTCTTCGGCTCGAAAGCCGTTTCAGCTGTGCGAAAACGCCGAAGGCGCGGGCGGAATACGGAATATGCTTTTCCGAAAGAATTTTTTCGACCGCTGCCGTGTCTTTTCGAAAGCAGGTAAACGAAAGAGACCCGTTTTCGGACGCTGTGTCGTAAAGCTTTTTTTCGCGCAGCAGAAAGAGGATTTTTCCCGCGTCGCGCGGGGAGGAAACAAGAGTGAAACGGGTGTAGCCGATAAGATGGCGAATAAGATCGATCTTCAAGGCAAGGCGCTCCTTCCCGGTTATGCGTCGATTGCGATCGACGTTATGGTTCCGCTCACGGCAAGCGCTTCGCCGTCGAGAAGCGTCACGCGAAGCCCACGCCCCGCGATGAGGAGAATGTTTTTCCCGCAGCGCACCGAAAGAGCGTTTTCATCGTAGCAGTCGATGCGCAGATTTCCTTCGATGATGAGACTTCGCCCGCCGTAAAGCTGGATATACGGCACGCCGCGCAGGATATCGAGGGGAAGCCCGATCTTTTCCGAAAGACGCGAAAGAGCGGGCACGGGCGTTTTTTTCTCGGTTTTGTCATGTTTCATGTGTTTTCCCCATATATGGTAGCAAGAATTCTATTGTCATCTTATGAGGAGCTTTTGGTATTATGCCCGAAAAAATTGCCGAAAACAGGGCGGAAAATGCAAAAACAGGTGCGTCGGTCCTCTTTTGCCTTTTGTGCGCGGCATCGGTCCTTCTTTTTCCGTCGCTTGTTTCGAAAAGTCTTCTTCGTTCGCTCGAGCGCTTTTACCGCTGTCTTTTGCCTGCACTTTTTCCGATGATGATTCTTTCGCGGCGGCTGCTTTGCGCGCTTCCGCAAAAAAACGGTCCGCGCTTTTTTCGTTTCTGTCGGGCTTTTTCGCTCACGCCCGATTCGTTTTTTCTGTTTCTGACGGGGCTTTTGTGCGGCTATCCGCTCCCCGCCGCGCTGTGCGCCGAGCTTTTTTCGCAAAAGAGGCTCGGAGCGCGCGACGCCGAACGCTGCGCCGCGCTTTTTGACAACGCAAGCCCGGGGTTCCTCATCGCCTTTGTCGGAAGCGGGCTTTTGGGATCGGTGAAATACGGCGTGTTTTTGTATATTGCCCAGACGCTTGCGGTGCTGTGTGCGCTGAGGATTTTTCCGAGAACCGAGAAAGCGCCGCCCGACGGGCGCGCCTTTGCCGAAAACAGCGAAAAGGGGAGAGAACCGTCTTCGCTCACCGAGGACATTCGCCGCGCGGCGCATACTCTTTTGGAAATTGCCGCCTTTACGGCTGCTTTTTCGCTTGCCGCCGATTTTGCCGCCGCGTTTTTGTCGGCGATCCCGCTTCCGAAAAGCACGGTCGGCTTTGCCGCGGGGCTTTTGGAGATCACCGACGGCTGTACGCTTCTCTCCGACTGTCCGAAAGAAGTGCTGTTTCTCCTTTTGCCTTTTCTTTCGGGGCTGGGCGGTGCGTCGGTACTTTGTCAGGTGCGCGCGGCGCTGCCGCGCGGACTTTCGATTCGTCCGTATCTTGCCGCCCGCGCCCTCATCGCGTGTCTTATGACCGCGTGCTTTTTTGTCATGACGCGCATTTCGCCGTAGGACGCAAGACCGAAAAAATCGAAAAAAGTTGCAATAAAAGGAAAAAAACGGTTGCAAAAGACGAAAAAATCGGTTACAATGAGCGTGACCGTAACGGCAAGAAAAGTTGCCGGAAAGGTTGCAAAAAATCGAAAGAAAATCGGAGGAAAACACCATGCCGAAAACCGTTTCGGAATACATTGAAAAAAATTGGGACGACTGTATTCGGGAAAATCGCCGTGACGAGGGAACGCTTATCGGACTCCCTTACCCTTATACCATCCCCGCCGTCGGACATTTTGACGAGCTTTATTATTGGGACACCTACTTTACAAACCTCGGACTTTTGATCGACGGGCGCGCCCTTTTGGCAAAATACAACGTCGACAATATGCTGAATCTTATCTCGCGCTTCGGACATATGCCCAACGGCAACCGCACGTATTATATCAGCCGTTCGCAGCCGCCGTACCTCTCGATGATGGTGCGCGACATTTACGAATATTTCGGCGATAAAGCGTGGCTTCGCGGCGCGTATGAGGCGCTTCTTACCGAATACGACTTCTGGATGACAAAGCGCATGACCTCCTGTGGACTGAATCAATATTCCGACGACAGCCCCGACGAGGAATTCATCCGCATTTCGCCCGATTATTGCAAGCGCATCGGATATACCCCCGCGGGAAAAAGCCCGCTCGATATCGGAAGGCACTATCTTGCGGTCGCCGAGAGCGGCTGGGATATCAACACCCGCTTCGGCTTCGATGCGAGCCGCTTTGTGCAGGTCGATCTGAACAGTCTTTTGTATCGGCTCGAAAAGAACATGGCGCATTTTGCGCGCGAGCTTTCGATCGGCGGAGCGGATGAGTGGGAAAAACGCGCCGAAACGAGAAAAGAACGCATTTTTGCCCTTCTCGAGAACGAACAGGGACTTTTGCTCGATTACGATTTTGTCGCAGAGAAGCACAGCGATACGTTTGCCGCCGTGTCGTTTATTCCGCTTTTGTGCGGCGTCGCCGAACAGCGCCACGCCGACGCGATGGTGAGAAATTTGGCACGTCTCGAGGCGGCGCACGGCATTCTCGCGACCGAGAGCAATCCGTTCCCCGGACATTATCAGTGGGGCACGCCCAACGGCTGGCCGTGTATGCAGTACGCCGCTTTTGCGGGACTTTTCGCCTACGGTTATGAAAAGGAAGCGCGTCGCATTGCCGAAAAATACATAAAGCTGTGCGACAGCGCCTTTGAGGAGACGGGCAAGCTTTGGGAAAAATACAACGTGATCGAAGGAAACGTAAACGTGACCGACGAATACGATATGCCCGCCATGATGGGCTGGACGGCGGGAGTTTATCTCAAGGCGAAAGAGCTGCTCGGAAAATAAACAAACGAAACACAATAAAACAAGAAACCGGGGAAGACGGAATGTCTTCCCCGGTTTTTCGTATAAGCTTTATTTTACGAACGAAATTTATCCGTTCGAATTTCTCTTCTAAAACCGCACCGTCGCCTTGATTGCCATGCCGTTCGGATAAGCCGTCACCGTCCCGACCGCGAAAAACACGCCCTCGCTGTCGTAAAGACGAACGCGCGCGCCCTCGGGAAAATCAGCTTCGGAAAGGCGGAGCTTTGAAAGATAAAGCTCGCAGCCGTTGCGGCAAAGGCGGGCGAAAAATTCCGAAAGGCGGACAGCGGGAAAGTCGGCAAAGATCTTCTCGGGCGAAACAAGACACGCTTCGAGCGCTTTCGTGTCGTTCTTTTCATAAAGCGCCTGCAGCTCTTCGATCGTCACGGCGTTTTCCTTGCGGAAAATGCCGCAGGAGAGTCGCTCGAGGCTGTAAAGCGTGCCGCCCGTGCCGAGATAATTTCCGATGTCCTCGCACAGCGTGCGGATATACGTTCCCTTCGAGCAGGATACGTCGACAAGATAATCGCGGTCGTTGTCCTGTCCGACAAGAGAAAGATCGTAAATTTCGATCTCGCGCGCCGTCCGTTCGACCGTGACGCCCTCCCGCGCCAGCTCGTAAAGCTTTTTTCCGCCGATCTTGATCGCCGAATACATGGGAGGGATCTGCTTTTGTCTGCCGAGAAAATGCGGAAGCGCCGCGAGAAATTCCTCCCGCGTAAACGCCGCCGGCTTTTCCGCAAGAACCGTTCCCGTGATATCGCCCGTGTCGGTCGTGATGCCGAAGCGCATCCCGGCGCGGTACACTTTATCGTGATTCATCAGAAAATCCTGGGCGGCGCAGGCGCTGCCGATCAATACGGGTAAAACACCGCACGCCATGGGATCGAGGGTGCCTGCGTGCCCCACGCGCCGTGTGCCGTAAAAACGCTTCAGGCGCGCCACGGCATCGTGCGAGGTATAGCCCGAGGGTTTATAGAGATTGATGATTCCGTTCATGCTGTTCACCGATTTTCGGTCTTTTCGTGCGTGTCCGATTTTTTAACGCCCGCGCGGTCGTCGCGCTTGAAATATTGATAAAAGTTACAGCGGATCATGCCGTTGTACAGCCGCCGCACCTTGTCGGCGCGCTTGCCGTAAAGGGCTTCGAAATCCTCCTCCGAGGTGATGATGTAGATCTGCCACGGAGAAAGCTGTAAAAAGACCTTTCCCATTTTTTTGTACAGCGCCTGCGCGCTTTTCACGCTGTCCATACGTTCGCCGTAGGGCGGGTTGCAGACGATGGTCGTGCGGCGGTCGTCGCGGCGGATGGTGAGCGCGTCCTTTTTAAAGCAGTCGATATATGCCCACATGCCGGCGCGGCGGATGTTGTCGCGGGCAATTTCCACGGTGTCGGGGTCGATATCGGTCGCAAGAGCGCGGAAAGGCGTGTCAAGCTTTCGCGCCGCTTTTGCCTCCTCGCGCGCGTCCTCCCACAGCTTTTTCGGAAGCCACGGAAAGCTTTCGGCGGCAAAACGGCGGAAAAGTCCGGGCGCGGTATTGGTCATGATCAGCGCCGCCTCGATCGGGATCGTTCCCGAACCGCAGAAGGGATCCCACAAAAGAACGTCCTCGCGCGGGCGGGCAATTTTTACCATTGCCGCCGCAAGCGTCTCGCGGATCGGCGCAAGATTCGCTTCGGTCCGATAGCCGCGCTTGTGGAGCGGAATGCCCGTGGTATCGATCATAATGACGGCGTGATCGTTCAGAATGAAAAATTCGATTTGATATTTCACGCCGCTCTCTTCGAACCACTCGACGCCGTAGGCTTCTTTCAATCGCTCGACGATCGCCTTTTTGATGATCTTCTGACAGTCGGGCAGGCTGTGCAGCTCGCTTTTGATTGAATGTCCCTTCACGGGAAAAGCGTCGTTTTTGCCGATGAAGCGCTCCCACGGGATCTTCTTTACCCCGTCGAAAAGCGCGGTGAAGCTTTTTGCCTCAAAGCTTGCCATTTCGATCAGCACCCGCTCGGCACAGCGAAGCCATAGATTGCTCCGCACGATTGCCGAAGGAGGTCCTTCAAAATAAACTCTTCCGTCGATGGTATCGCGCCGATGATATCCCAGCGCGTCGATTTCCTCCCCGACTGCCTTTTCCAAGCCGAAAAGGCACGGGGCAACCAGTCTTACGTTACTCAAAGCCGACTCCTTTATTGTTTTGCGTTGCGGTTCTCGTCAAAAAGCGCACGGTATTCCTCCGCGCTCTTTTTCTCGGCTTCTCTGCCCGCAAAGCCGAGATTTATCGCACCCGCCGCGGCATAGATCAGAACAAACAGGATCGAGAAGGCGAAAAATGCCGGGAAGTTTTTATAATTTCCCGTAAGATAGAAAATGAAAAAGTAAAACAAAGCGTAGATCAGGATAAATTCAAGCGAATACCGCAAAAGAGACGGCATTTTTTTGAAAAGTCCGAAGACCGAAAGAACCAGCGCCGCGCAAAGACCGAAAAACAGGGAATACAGAAAGATCCGAACAGCTCCGTAGTTTGCGGCGTTTTCTTCGGAGGAAAGATAAAAACCGAGGATAAAAACAAGAGTTGTCACCGAATAGATCGCGGCGGTGTTGTAAAAGGTCTTCTTCAAAAAGGCAAAAACGTTTTTCATAAAAAACTCCTTTTGTTTTGCGCCGAAATCAAAATCGAGCGCTTCTTTAATGTTACCATAAATCGGAAAAAAAGTCAACGGGTCTTCCGCTTTTTCCGATATTCCGACGGTGAACAGCCCACCGTTTTCCGAAACATTTTGGAAAAATTAAAAGCGTCGGCATATCCGACCATATACGCCGATTCGCTCACCGAATAGCCCTTGAGAAGAAGCTCGCCCGCGCGGCGCATGCGCACGCCGATGAGATATTCCTTCAGCGCCACGCCGTAGCGCTCTTTGAAAATGCGCGAAAGATAGCGCCGATCCAGTCCCGCGTCGTGCGAAAGCGTTTCGACCGTAATCGGCTTCATGTAATTCAAATGGATCTCGTCGCGCACCCTGCGGCAGACGTCGGTCGGTCGCTTTTTTTCGCCGAACAGCGTGTAAAAAATTTCGTGAATGTACGACGCATAAATTTCGGGGTTCGAAACGTGCTCCTCGGAGACGCTCAGCATACGCCGAAAGGTGTCGGCTTCGTAGGAAACAACGGGCGGAAGCTCCCGCAGACGCTCCGAACATCCCCCCGTAAAGCCGACCCAGACGTAATGCCAGGGGTCTTTTGCGTCGGCTTCGTAGGTCGTGACGACCTCGGGCGGAATGATAAACATTTCGCCTCCGGTTACGGGATAGATTTTCCCGCCGATCTCGAACGTCCCCTTGCCCGAAAGGCAAAAGTGAAGGAGAAAATATTCGCGGATGTACGGCCCGAAGCGGTGACCCGGACGGCACTGCTCGCATCCCGCGATCAGCGGCAGAAGCGGACTTTCGGACGGGGAAACGCGGTCGAGTATCAGATTGATTTGAACGGACATGGCAAGCCTCCGACTGCGGCGGTGCGTACACCGCAAATAATATATTACATTATACCATGTTTCGGTTACATAAATCAATGGTTTTTTTAAAAAAAATATGCTATTCTGTCACCAAGCAAAGAAGCCGCAAAAGGAAAACGGCATATCTTGAAAACAGGGGGATAAAACGAAAAATGAAGATTACATTTATGGGTGCGGGCAGCACCGTTTTTGCCAAAAACGTTCTGGGCGACACGCTCCTTGCCGAGCCGCTTCGCGAATGTGAAATTGCACTTTATGACATCGACAAGGATCGTCTTGACGAATCGCTGCATGTCATTGCCGCCATCAACAAAAAATACAACGAAAACCGCGCCGTCATCAAGACCTATCTCGGCGTCGAAAACCGCAAGGAGGCGCTGCGCGGCGCAAGATTCGTCATCAACGCCATTCAGGTCGGCTTGTACGATCCGTGTACCATCATCGACTTTGAAATTCCGAAAAAATTCGGTCTCCGTCAGACCATCGCCGACACATTGGGCATCGGCGGAATTTTCCGCGGACTGCGCACCATCCATGTGCTGAAGGACTTTGCCGCCGATATGCGCGAGGTCTGCCCCGACGCACTGTTCTTGAATTATACCAACCCCATGGCGATTCTTTCGGGCTATATGCAGCGCTATTCGGGCGTAAAGACCATCGGTCTTTGCCACAGCGTACAGAACTGCAGCCGAGGGCTTCTCGATCGTGTCGGCATGAACGACAAAAAAATCGGCGCGGAGCTGATCGCAGGCATCAACCATATGGGCTGGCTTCTGGAGCTTCGCGACGAAAACGGAAACGATCTTTATCCCGAGATCAAGCGCCGCGCCAAGAAGATGAACGAGACCGAAAAGCATACCGACATGGTGCGCTTCGATTATATGGACAAACTGGGCTATTACTGCACCGAAAGCTCGGAGCACAACGCCGAATACAACTGCTTCTACATCAAGCCGAATTACCCCGAGCTGATCGAAAAGTTCAATATCCCGCTCGACGAGTATCCCCGCCGCTGCGTAAATCAGATCGCCGGCTGGCAGAAACAGAAGGAGGAGCTTTTGAACGGCGGCGATATCGAGCATACCCGTTCGCACGAATATGCTTCACGCATTATGGAGTCGATCGTCACCGACACACCGTATAAGATCGGCGGAAACGTCATCAACACGGGGCTTATCGAAAATCTTCCGTATGACGCCTGCGTCGAGGTTCCGTGCCTTGTCGACGGTTGGGGCATTCATCCCACCCACGTCGGAAAGCTTCCCGAGCAGTGCGCCGCGATGAATCGCACCAACATCAATTGCCAGCTTCTCACCATCGAAGCCGCCGTGACGCAGAAGAAAGAGGTCATTTATCAGGCGGCGATGATGGATCCGCACACGGGAGCGCAGCTTTCGATCGACGATATCGTTAAGATGTGCGACGAACTGTTCGAAGCACATGAAAAAGCGGGCTACCCGATCTTCTGAGCGCGAGCGCTCACGAATACCGCAAATACCGCAAAAGAGACCCCGAGGGGTCTCTTTTTTTTGCAATGTTTTCCCGCCGACACGCGATTCGCCGCCGCAAGGCGTAGAATGACCTCGGATCGCTCCGAGGTCACTCTAACATATTTTAAGGAGAAATGAAGAACAAGATTCGGGCTTTGCGGCTTCGTGGACGGCCGATTCCGCTACCCTCATCCTGCTTACAGTATACCGACCGTTTGTGATGGCTGTATGAAAAACGGATGAAAAAGGGGGAAATATATCGGATATATTTTGAATCCTTTTTGAATGCCGTTCAGATTCCGAAAAATGAACTTTTGCCTATTCGGAAAGCGCCGCGCGCAGCTTTTCCATGATTTTTTTCTCTCGCCGTGAGACCGTCACCTGCGTAAGCCCAAGGACGCGCGCACTTTCGCTTTGCGTCATGCAACGAAAATAGCGGAGAAAAACAAGGGCGCGCTCATCGGACGGAAGGGTGCGCAGAGCCTCGTGCAAAGCGATGCTTTCGGTCATTTTCTCGCTCGGATCCTCCCCGATGAGCGCCTCAAGCGGCGGGGAATCCTCCTCGTCGGTCCGCTCGAGAGAGAGAAGCGGACTTTGCGCGCTCATTGCCTCGGCAATTTCCTCGGCGCGCATGCCGCAAAGAGCACACAGCTCCGAGAGACGCGGTTCGCGCCCGTGCTCTTTCTGAAAATCGCTCGCCGTGCGGGACAGAACGTACCCTCTGCGCTTGATCTCACGGCTGATCTTGATCGGTCCGTCGTCGCGCAAAAAACGCTTCAGCTCGCCCGCTATGCTGTGTACGGCATAGGTGGAAAAGGCGCAGCCGACGCTCTCGTCGAATTTTTTGACCGCCTTTAAAAGCCCGAGCGCTCCGATCTGAAAAAGATCGTCGGGCTCCTGCCCGCGCCCTTCAAAGCGCCGCGCGACGCTTCGCACAAGCCCCGCGTTTTCCCGCACAAGCTCTTCTTCGGCGGTTCGGTCTCCCTCGCGGATCCGATGCAGAAGCGCGATGTTCCGTGCGTTGTCCATAGCCCGTCACAAGCCCTTTTTCGGCGAAAGCCGCTTTATCATGGTAACGCTCGTCCCACGCCCCGTATTCGAACGCACGCGCAGCCGATCGGTGAAGGTCTCCATGATCGAAAAGCCCATGCCGCTCCGCTCACTCTCGGCGTCGGTGGTATAAAGCGGTTCCATCGCTTTCTTCACGTCGGGAATGCCGCAGCCTTTGTCCTTGATCGTGACGGTGAAGATTCCGATTTCGTCATACGACGCTTCTATGTAAATGCGTTTTTTCTTTTCGTCGGGTTCGTTTTTGTAAGCGTGAACGATACAGTTGGTCACCGCTTCGGACACGGCGGTCTTGATGTCGGCGATCTCCTCGACCGTCGGGTCGAGCTGAGAGGCGAAGGCGGATACCATCACCCGAGCATACCCTTCGTTTACCGAGGACGCATACAGCGTCGTCTTGAAATAGTTTTGTGTTTTCCGTTTCATTTTCTTTTTGCCCCCTTTACTTTTTCGTTTCCGTATCGCCGCGATCGGAATGTACGATCTTAACGAGCTTTTCCGCCCCCGCCATGCGGAGCATTTCCTCCACCCGCCGCGCGGGATTTACGACCGTGACGGTCCCTTTCAGCTCGTTCATTTTCCGAAGCCGTCCCAAAACAAAGCCAAGCCCCGAGGAATCCATAAAATCGATGCGCGAAAGATCCAAAAGCAATGTTTCGGGACGGTTTCGGACGATCAGCTCATCTACCTCGCGCCGCGTATCCTTTACGGCATGATGATCCATTTCACCGCTTACGCGGACATATAATTTGTCTTTTTCGTTCCATACGGTAAGATCCATAACGGTTTTCTCTCCTTTATTATTTTTTTCGTGTATTTTAAGTTTTTGATACGGTTTCAAGCCTCTCCCTATTTTTCGTTTTTTCTGCCCCGACAAACAACAGTATACCGCGCCGCACGTGAAAAAAAGGTCGGAATCGCACTGTCGCGAAAGGAGTCTTTTTCGGGGAAGCGGGGCTATTATGCCGAACTTTTTTGTTTTGTACCGCTTTTGAGGGAAGAAACGAGAAATTGTCCGAAAAGGAAAAGAAGCGGCGAAAGATAGGCTTTTTCACACAGTATCGGAAAAGCTGCGGTCAAAAGAAACGCGCTGTAAAAAAGAGCTCCCACGAGAAGCGGACAAAGAAGCGCACGGGTCTTTTCCGACGTTTTTGCCGTAAGGATTCCGACATAATGCCGCGCGGCGCATGCAAAAACGCAAAGACGCAGAATGAATGAAAAATAGTAAGCGAAAAGAAAAACCTCCTGCACGTTCAGATACGGCACGACCGAAAGCAGTGTTCGGTCGGGGCGCGGAAGAACCGCCGAGCCCGCCGCTCCGAAATAGAGAAGATTTTTGATGCATTCGGCAAAGAACGTAAAAAGAAACAATAAAAACGCGATCGAAAGCGCTTTTTTGCCGCTTTTTTCTTTCGGGGCGGTCTCCGTGCCGTCCCGTATCTCCCGTTTTTTCTGCGCGGCAAGATAAAAGAAGAGAACGCCGAAAAAGCTTACGCTGTCGGTAAAGTATGAAAAGCGGAAGGAAAAAGCGTGCTCGGGCATAAACGAGGGAAGCGTTCCGTCGTAATCCAAAAAGGAAAACCAGGAAAAGATCGGCGAAAACAAAAGGAAGGGAAGCAGTAAAAGCAGCATGCGGGAAAGGGAGAGAACCGAGCCTTTTGTGATATACAAAACCAAAAGAAGCGACAAGATCCAAAAGAAATGGGAAAAACGACCGCCCGACAGAATGTCGGATATCTGCGGCATTTCGCGGGAAAGCTCGTAAAAGAGACTTCCCTCGCTCCAAAGGCAGAGAAGAAGCGCCGCGAGCGCGGAAAAACGGGAAGAAAGCGATGGGGAGAAAGAAAAGGAAACTTTTTCTTCGGGATAAAACCGGAGCGGAAGATACAGAGCAACAAAGCAAAGCGTCATGCCGAAAAGGCGCGCAAGAAAGGTGTCACCGTCGGTCGGAACACCGTAAAACAGAATGCCCGACAGAAAAAGCGCATACAAAACGCCGATGCGCCGGAAAAAACGGTCACGTGTCAAGCGAAAGACCTCCTCCCTTACCGAACGGCTTGTTCATTTTTTCCCGATAATAGGCGGGAAGCGTGCCGACTTTTTTTGCCGCAAGAGGCGTAAAGGGCGAAAAAACGTCTTCTTTTTCGTAAGCCTCGGCTTTCAGCTGAAATTCGGCGCGCGAAAACAGGGCGCACAAAAGCTCTTTTTTGCGCGCTTCGGAAAGGCTGTCTTCAAAGATCACGGTGCGCACCGATTTATAAAGGATCGTATCCTTTGTCGACAAAAGCGCGTCGAGAAGCTCCCGTGCGTTTTTTCGCGAGAAGGTCTCGGCCTCGCTTTTGCCGCTTTCGTCGGCGGCAAAGGACAAAAGCGCCGAAAGCATACCGTCCCGTTCGTAAAATGCAAGGCGCTCGCAGATCTTCGGTTCGCCTTGATTTCCCGCCGAGCAGGAGGCGGAAAAGAGAAAGAGAAAAGAAAACAGCATGCAGAAAAGCTTTTTCATTCGTTCTTTTCCCCTTTCGTTCCGAATTTTTTTCGCTCCGTCGGTCTTGCTCGGGTCACGGCGCTTTCGTTGTGCGAAAGGGCACGGTCGGGAAGCAGAACCAGCGCGTCGGAAAGCCCTTTAAGACGCAGCGGTGCAAGGGGCAGAAGATACGGAAGCCCGCACGAGGTCTTGACGCACAGCGTGCCCAAAAGCAGAAGCATGCAGAACGCCACGCCGAACAGCCCGAAAATGCGGGCAAAGAAAAGATTGACAAGCCGCACGAGAGGCATTGCGTTCATATACGGCGGGTTGATGAAGCTGCAGGTGGCGCTGATGGCGGCGACCATGATCACAGGCGCACCCGCAATTCCCGCCTTGATGGCGGCGTCGCCCAAAATGATGCCCGCCACGATCGAAACGGCGTCGCCCACGGCGCGAGGCATGCGCACGCCGACTTCGCGGATGATCTCGAACACGATCAGGATGATAAGAAGCTCGCTGAAGGGGGTAAAGGGAATGTCGGCGCGCGAACGGGCGATGGTGCGGTACAGCGAATGGGGGATCGCCGACGGATCGAATTGCAGAAGCGCCACATATACGGCGGGCAGAAAAAGCGCGACGGCAAAGCCGATAAAGCGCAAAAGCCGCACAAAGGTCGCATAATAGGGCGATTTCAGATAATCCTCCGCCGATTGCATGCTCTCGATGAAAAAATAAGGCAGCGTCAGAACGCAGGGACTTCCGTCGCAGATAACGGCAACCCGCCCGCCTATAAGCTTTGCCGCTACCTTGTCCGGCTTTTCGGAATTTCCGACATCCGGAAAAAGAGGGTATTTTCGGTCGCCGAGACATTGCTCGAGATATCCCGAATCGACGACCGACGGGAGGTCGATTTTCGAAAGACGCGTCTTTACCTCCGATATCACCTCCCGCGCGGCGCGCCCGTCAAGATAAACCAAAAAAACGTCGGTGTCGGTATAGCGTCCGAGCGTCATTTTTTCAACGGTCAATGCTTTTGTTTTCAGGCGCTTGCGCAAGAGCGCCACATTGGTCTCGGCACTTTCGACAAAGCCTTCGCGCGGACCGCGAATAACAACTTCTCCCGCCGGCTCGGAAATGCTGCGGGAATTTGGGCTCTTGACGTCGGTTCGCAAAAGAACAAGCTCATCGGCGTCGTCGTAAAACAAAACGGCATTTCCGGCAAGCAGTTCTTTTTCGCAGTCGGACGGAGAAAAAAAGCGCGTAAGCCGCGACGCGCACAGACAGGTCGGAATGTCCTTTTCTCCTTTTGCCCGCAAAAGCGGACGGAGAAGCGCTTCGGAAATGTATTTTTTGTCGCAGTAATTCGTAAAAGAGGCAATATAGACTGTCGTTCCGAAGGACAACGGAAGCGCACGAAGCGCAAAATCGCAGTCGTGCGAAAAGATGTGCGTCAACCGTTCGGAAAGCGCGGCGGCGTTCTGTTCGTTCATGTTTTTCCCCGCTCTTTTTTTAAAATTCTGCTTACAGTATGCCCCGAAAAGGGAAAAATATCGAAAAAAGCGAATTATTCTTTTCCTTTCAATTTAATGATAAAACGGATAAAACGTGCCGCGGCAGCAAAAAAGACACCCGCACGGGTGCCTGTCTTCAATTTTTGCATTTTTTGTTTCTTTATATTATTATGCATATATTATCCTGTGTGTTATCGTGCATTATGTGTTTTATTACCGTATATATTGCCGCATTGCCGCGGTTTTCTCCGATTTCCGCCGACCGTTTTCGTTTTTTCACTTTTGCGCTTCGCGGCGTTCAAAAAACGTCCGCACGGGCGTCAGTACGCCAGCGCATCTTCCACCACGTCCGGGAGATGACTCAGGGACAATTCGCCGTCGTTACACAGCGCCACCAGATTCTCCGCTTTTTCCCGATCGAAAAACAGATCCGAAAAGCTCAGTAGGATTTTTCCTTCGGGGCTGACTGCCTCGATTCCGTAAACCGCGTACGGTCTTTTTTCTTCGTCTCGGATTATGTCTTGTCTCATGCAATATGTACAGGCCATTTTTTCTCCGCCCTTCCGATTGACTTTTTGCTTCAGGCAAATCGTTTTTTGCGGTTCTCCGAAGCGCAGCACTGCGTCGGAGCCTGCTTATTTGTGTAATATTTTGTTCAAGTCGGACAAAAATGTTGACAAGGAACATTGTTTGGTGTATAATAAATACAAACTGCAAATAAATTTTGATGAAGCGTGGCTTTTTTTTGTTTGTATTTTCGTTTCCGACACATTTAGGATACCACACGAACGGAAAGTTTTCAATATGCAAGTTTGCGAAAAAGCCGTCCAAGTTTAATTCGTGAAAATCGAATGTGCGCAAAAGCTTGAAAAATGAAATCATATACGGTTTTTAAAAACCATATATGAGTTTTTCCGGATTTTTCGCTATTTCGAGAAGCAAAAGCAAAGTTGAAAGCAACACGCCATCAGGTAAAAAACACCTTTGTAAACGGATAAAAAAGGATTGACATTGCATGACAGATAAGCTGAGACAATTGAAAAAAGAATCCCATATGACCAATCAGCAGATTGCCGAAAAGAGCAATGTGCCGGAGAGCACGGTCGCACGCATCATTTCGGGCAAAACGCCTAACCCCACCATTACCACTGTCGCTTCAATGGCGCGGGCGATGGGAGGCTCTGCCGCCGATTTCTTCGATGAGGAGGAGGAAGCCTCGTTCGCCCCGGAAAAGGGTGAAAACACCGATGCTCCGACAGTTGAAAAGACCGAAAAGTCCGGAGCTGCGAACGAAAGCATCGCTTGCGCACGGGAGGAGCATCCGTCCGAAGAAAAATACTATTCGCGGCAGTGCCATGAGGACATTATTGCCCTCTATCAAAGCGCGATCCGAAAGAAGGACGCATGGATCAAGCGGCTGTTTTGGTGCTTTGTGGCGATTATGCTGTTCATTTCGTTTGTTCTGGTGTTCGATATTCTGCACCCGAGTTTGGGTTACATAACCTATTGACCGCACGGCTTCACGTATCGGGTATTTGCGCCATATATCATTAAGGAAAACTTTATGTTTTTGCATGCGCAGACAGTGACGGGATTCACTTTGTTCGCCGCAAACTCGCAAAGCAAATACCACGCGCCGTGGACGCGTATCACCGCGAAGCGGCACTGCTCCCCGCAGGGGCGCGCCCTTCAAGCTCCTACGCTCTCCATAAAACAAAAAGTACGGAACACAAAAGCGTTCCGTACTTTTTTTGGTGGAGCATAGGGGACTTGCCCGCCTGCGGGCGGAGTGACAAATCCGATCACGCAACATTTCCCATCCCGTGAGACAGAATTTCGACCGCCGAAATTCTGTCTCACGGCAATGCTCCCCGCAGGGGCTCGCCCTTCAAGCCCCCAATGCTCTTCGAAAAATAAAAAAGTACGAAACACAAA